>JBMTBF010000194.1:0-3378 GCA_049429585.1 Terrimicrobiaceae bacterium
GCCGCATGAGCGCGCTCTGGCACTTCCGCACCTTTGACGAAAACTTTGGTCCGGACGGCCTGCCCCGCGAAGTCTATCGCGATCTCTTCGACCGCCTGAACCACCTTCCCCGTCACGAGGTGCGTGCGCTCGACGCAAGGCTCGAGGCGACAATGCGCGAGATGGGTGTGACCTTCGATATCCACCGCGAGCGCCCCTGGGGAAAACGCGGTTGGTTTTGCGACCTCCTTCCCCAGATTTTCACGCCCGCCGAATGGGATCCCCTCGCCGCAGGAATCCGCCAGAGACTCCGTGCGTTCGAGATGTTCCTGCAGGACATCCATACCAAAAAAGAAATCCTCCACGAGGGTGTCATCCCCGAGAGACCTGTTCTCGGCAGCGAGTATTTCCAGCGCGCCGCCTTCGGCGTGCCCACCCCCGGCGGCGCCTTCCTGCATCTCAGCGGCATCGCCGTCAGCCGCCTTGCTAACGGCCAAATCGCGGTGAAGCACCACTACTTCAGCAACGCCTCGGGTATTTCCTACATGATTCAAAACCGTCGCGCCCTCACGCGCGTCATTCCCCAATCGTTCCAGGACACCGGCATCCACTCGATCTCGGATGTCCCGACCGGCATCGTCGAAATGCTCCGCGCGCATTCCGACGACGCCGACCCGATGGTTGTGCTTCTCACCCCCGGACCGCTGAGCCCCGCCTATTCTGAACACAGCTTCCTCGGCCGTCGCATGGGCATTCCGCTCGTGCAGGGGGGCGACCTCCTTGTCCTGGACGACAAGGTTTACCTGAAAACCGTCTCCGGTCTGAACAAGGTGGATGTCATCTATACCCGCCTCTCCGATCGATGGCTCGACCCCATGGCCTTCCGCCGCGATTCGATGATCGGCGTTCCCGGCCTCGTTCATTGCATCCGGAAAAAAAGCGTCTCGGTCGTGAACGCCATTGGCGCGCAACTCGCCGACGACCGCGCCCTCCTTCCATTCTCCGCCCAAATCATCCGCTACTACCTCGCCGAGCGCCCGCTCCTGCCGACCGTTCCGACCTACTGGCTCGGCGACATCGACCAACGCCAGATGGTGCTCGATGATCTCGAAAATTTCACGATCCGCATCCTCTACGGCGAGCGGATTGTCTTGGGCGGCGACGGGAATTTGCCAAGTCGAGAAAAGCTCGAAGCCGCACGCCTCGAAATCCTCAAAAACCCGGCGCAGTTCGTGGCCCAGCCGCAACCCTGTGATGCGGAAACCATTTCGTTTCAAGACGGCGACCGTCGCCAACGCCGGCAGGACCACATCGTTTTCGCCCTGCGCGAACCCGATGGGGACCTCCGCGTTTTCCCCGGTGCGCTCACTCGCGTTTCCACCACCGAATCCGAGTTCACCTCCTCCGAACTCGGCGGCGGATCGAAGGACACCTGGGTGCAGGTCGGCCCCGATTCCCGGGCTGAAGAGTGGGATCCCTCGCCGCAGATCGATGGACAGATTCCGTCCCACAGCGTCACCAGCCGTGTGGCCGACGCCTACTACTGGATCGGTCGCTACCTCGAGCGCGCCTATGACCTCGCCGGAATGATCGGCGCGATCGAGTCGCTGGAACTCGAGGAATTGAATCCCGTCGAGCGGATGAACTATCGCCCGGTCTGGAACCGCATCCTGCCGATGCTGGAGGTTTCCGGATCACCCTCGCGCCGTACGATTTCGAGCCCCGAGGGACGCTACCGTCTCACCTTCGACCCGTCCGAACCAGGCTCAGTCCTGAGCACGATCCACCGCGCGTTTTCAAACGCCGAATCCGTCCTGGAAACCTTGAGCCTCGAGGCCTGGGGGGTGATGAGCCAGCTCCGCGAGAAGTTCGACGCCGTGGCTTTCGATCCCTCAGCTCCTACCGAGGCTCTCGCCGCTGCCAGTCGCGAACTGTGCCTCTTTTCGCGCCAGGCGATACCGCAGTTTTTTGGAACCTCGAAGGTTACAATGCTCGCGGATGATGGTTGGAGTTTCTGCGAGATCGGCCAATTGCTCGAGCGGGCGGCAATCACCGCCAATGCGACCACCTCGCTCGTGGGCTCGCTGGTTGGTCCCGGCGGCGACGGGCACGGAACCCACGCCCGAGAGATCCGTCTCTCGGCATTTCTGCGAATGCTCGGCAGCCGCGACATCTACCGCCGCGTCTACCAAATGCGCATCGAACCCCTGCCGATGCTCGAACTGCTTTGGAAAAATCCTGTCGCCCCCCGCTCGGTCCTGCGGTGCCTCACCGGCTGCGCCTCCCGCATCCGCGAGAGCGAAAGCAACCTCTCCCCGGCCACCGGCCGCGCCATGGCCGAGATCGAAGCCCTACTACAATCCATCCGCTGCACGGATTGGGAATCGCTTTTGGAAACCCTCCCGTCCGGCTCCGCGAAATCCAGGATTCAGACCCACTCCGAGGATTTGCTGACACGCCTCTTCGCGCTCCACACCACCATCGGCGACAGCTTCTTGAATCACCAGGTCCTCATCCACGGCGAAACGGAATCCCTGTTCTGACCCATGCTCTTCGATGTCATCCACTCCACCTCGTACCGCTACACCGAAGCGGCGATGGAAGCCTACCTGGAGGCGCGACTGACTCCGCCTGAGCGGCCGACCCAGCAAATCCTCTCGCACCGGATCGAGTTTCACCCGAACGCCCGATCCTCCAGCTACACGGATTATTTTGGAAATCTCACGACCTTTTATTCGATGACGCTCAGGCATCCGAAGCTCAAGGTCGTCAACCAACTGATGGTCCGGACGGCCACGCACCGACTCCCCGCCGGGGGGCTCGCACCCTCGGTCGCCGAGGCTCGCCAAATCCTCGGTTCCGCCGGTCCCGTGATTTTCGACTACCTCCAACCCACAGCCACAGTCCCGCTCGGCGGCCACTCCACAAGCTGGGCCCGCGAATTCATCCGGCCCCATCTCCCGCTCGGTGATTGCCTTGAGCGCCTGAACTCCGCGATTTTTTCGGAATTCAAATACCGCTCCGGTTCGACCGAAATAGACACGCCGCTCGAGCAACTCTGGGAGAGCCGCGAGGGGGTCTGTCAGGATTTCGCCCATGTGATGCTTTCGGTCCTGCGCACGGCGGGCATCCCATGCCGCTATGTGTGCGGTTACATCGAGACCGAACCCGCCACGGGCGCCTCCCTGATCGGCGCGGTCGCCACGCACGCTTGGGTCGAGGTTTTGGTTCCCGGCATGGAATGGGTTGCCCTCGACCCGACCAACAACAAATGGCAGGGTGAACAACATATTGTCGTGGCGGTGGGTCGCGACTACCTTGACGCCACACCGGTCAAGGGAACATTCAAGGGATCATCCTCGCAAAAAATGAAGGTGCGTGTGACCATGCGCCGAATTC
>JBMTBF010000195.1:0-3344 GCA_049429585.1 Terrimicrobiaceae bacterium
TTGCGCAGCAAGTCCTCGCTGCTCGCGGCGAGAATTTGGTAGGCGGACTGGCGGATTCCGCGTGCGGGTGATTCGGGAACCCAGCTTAAGCGTGGCTGCGCAATATCGATGCCGAGCGGGTCGGTGTGGTATTCGCAGCGGAGTTTTTGAAGGGTGGTGTCGCCAACGGCTGCGGGAAGAAGCGACGCGGTGAGGAGTAGTGCGCTAAGAAGGAGCTTCATGAGGCAGGAATTTCAAGAGATCTGCCCGAGTGGAAGTCACTCGGGTGTTTCAAAGATCCAGCGGGATTTGGGTTTGCCGTCGGTGGGCAGGTTGAACGAGAGCCGGTAGGTTTTGCTGACGGGATCGAAGTCGGCCTGCCAGTAGTCGTTGCCATGGACGGCTTGGGTGAATTCGACGGGCTTGCCATCGACTTCCTCGTGGAGCTTGAAGCCGAGCGGGGTTTTCAGGCCTTCGAAGCGGACGGGGACCTGGGCGACGCCGCCGGTGATGTCGAGGACAACGCGGCGCGGGAATCGGGAGCGGAGCCAGGCGGGAGGCTGATCCGAGGTCGTGGCGCCGAGCTTTTGGTGGAGGAAATTCCAAACCGGATGGAGCGGGGCGAGAGGGTCTTCGACTTGGACGATGACGGGGTAGTTGCTCGTGACAGTCCCGCCGGTAGCGTTGACGGCCAGGTTGTTTCCGGCGGCCTCGCGGTGGACGGTTTTCCAGGAGCGCGGGGCTTCGGCGAGGTGTTGGCGGAGGGCTTCGTTCGGGCCGTAGTAGTCCTCGGCGGTGTGAGGCACGGTGATCCACTCGAGATCCATCTCGACCTTGTCACCGGGCTGGTAGTTTTCGACTCCGGCTGGTGGGGTGAGCAAAAGGTCGAGGTCGGATTTTCCATCCGGCTTCGTGCTGTGAACCGCAAGGCTGATGCTGGGGCGCGTGACAGGTTTTCCACCGAAAGTGGCTTTGTAGGAGCGGATGACAAGGGCCTTGGCGGCGGTTCCAAACATCTCGCGGCCAGGTGGGAGAAGCACTTGCCCATCGGGAAAGGCGACCCACCACGGGCCCTCGCCTTCAAGCTCGAGGCGATTGACCACCACATCGCCGACCTTGGCGCCGGCGGGCGGGGTTTGCTCGGCGATGAGGCCTGCGAGGTTTCCGTAGGCCACACGCGGGGTGACAAAATTATGCGACTCACCGACCTTGAAGAGGAAGCTGCCCTGCACGGGGAGCGTGGCGGCGAAGTTGTAGGTATTTCGGAAAAGGGTGCGGACATAGTCGTCGGCGCGTGGCACCCACACCTTGCTGTGGAAGGCCACCTCGCGGCCTTGGCCGAGCCAGCCGCTGTATTCGATCTCGCTGAGACAGGGGCCGTGGGTTGTGTAGAGGGCCTTGACGCCGACCGTTCGCAATGGTTCCCCGGCGGGGTTTTTCACCGAAATCCAATCGCCGCCCCACCCAGCCTCGACCCACTCCCATAGAGGACCGTCCTTGCCATTGCGGGTGAGCATGCCGCGGTTGTCGGTGATGATGTTGTCCGAGGAGCTCTGGTCAAGATTCAGGCAGAGCGTTTCGCCCCAGCCCCCGACGGCGATCTGGTCCCAGCGGCCATTGCCGCCCCATCCCACGAGGGAAAGCTGGGTGTGGCTGGCCTGCGGAATCGTGCCGAAAAAGCCGTAGCTGAACCTGAGAACGAAGCGGGATTTTCCGACAGAAGCCGGGAGCATCGTGAAGGCGCGGACATACCCGGGGATGCAGTGCCAGTTTTTGCTCGTCTGAACCGGCACGCCAGTCGGGCGGCCATCCTCGTGGCAGAGGATGGGAAGGATGCCGGGAATGGCCCAGGGATTGAACAACTCCAGCAGGAACGGAACAGTCCCCGCTTGCTTGCCTTTGTTTTCGATCTCGATGGGGATGTCATCGTAACGGCGCAGGTCGGGATGATCCTTGATGTGCCAGTCGCGCTTGAGCCTGAAGATTTTTGTATAAAGGCAGTTGTAGAGAGGATTGAAGACGACGGTGACCGGCTTGTTGGAAAGATCCTCTCGTGGAACTCGGATGGAGATATCTCCGGCAGGCAGGCGCGCCGGGCCGACATCACAGGCGAGGGAAAAATGGCGTGGCTCGCCGGAACGGTGGCCGAAATTTCGGGCCTCTCCTTCGAGCCAGTCGTCCTCGACTTTCTGCTTGGTGCTCCATTCGCGGCCGGCTCCCTTGAAGGCCAAGGAAATCTCGGCGCCCTTCCAGTTCGCTTTGGGAGGCATGGGGAATTGATTGAAGTTTTCCTCGAAGACGAGCCCGGCGAGTTCCGCCGGCTTCGCGGGATTCGCATGGCGGGCGGCGATCTCCGCGGGTGAGAGGACCCTGTTCCACAGCCGCACTTCATCCACCAATCCGCGCCCCTGATTTTTCTGGGCGTCCCGACCGATGAACAGGCTCTCCGCACCGGGCTTGCGGGGGATTCCGATCTCCACGCTCGAGGTGGGTTTACCGTTCAGGTAAAGCCGGGCTGTTTTGCCATCGTAGGTGAGGACGAGTTGGCTCCAGACATCCTTGAGAACCGGTTCATTTCCGTGGAGCCAGAAGCGCTTCTCTTTTCCGCCGCCGATGTTGAGGATCGCTTCGGGTTTGCCACCGCTTATGAAAATGCCGAAGAAACCATCACTGTTGATGCTCGGATTCTTCGAAACAATCATTCCGAGGTGGTGTGGAAACGACCATTGCTCGGGGAGCTTATACCAGCACTCGAGGGTGAATTCGGGAGAGTCGAGGTTTTCGTTGTGGGGGATTTCGAGGGAGGATTTGTCGATGCAAAGCCCAGCGCCGTGGACTCCGCGAACGGGGCCATCGGTGTAAACGGGCGAGGGTTTGAGTTGTGCCGTGAAGGTGAGGCTGTCCGGCCAAGCGACCATCGCGAGATTCCCGCTGCCACCGAGCGCCCCACCCTGGTCGTCCACGAAATCCACATTATACAGGTCGAAGTGCTGGACGAAGCGGCCCGAGTCCTGAAGGCGCAAATCCTCCATGCGCTCCCCATCGGTGCGCCGTCCCGCCTGGCAGCTGACGGGGCGGTAAACCTTGCCGCCGACTTGGATTTCCATCGAGAGCTCAGCCGGGGCGAGCGAGTCGGTGCGCGAGGTGCCGCTGGCCAAGGCGCGGGCCGCGTCCACACCATCCTCGAATAAGCTGAAGCGGGGATGCGTGATGTCATCGGCATCGATCTCGAACCCGTAATACCCCGTCTCGATGCGCAGGAGGTCTTTCGTGGGGTCCTCCTTTCCGCGCCGCCAGCCATTCGGATAAAATCCCATGCTGTAATCCCTCGGGGAGATTTCGGTGGCAGAATTGGCGGAATCGGC
>JBMTBF010000196.1:0-3334 GCA_049429585.1 Terrimicrobiaceae bacterium
GTGAGAGAGCCGATGGGCGCCCCGTCTTTGTCGATGACCTCGTCCAAAATATTTACTCGGGATTGATTGATAGGCTTGTCTCCCGTGGCGGGATGCCAGTCGCCGAATTCCATGAGCACTCGATGCCCGCGGGGGCCGGGGGGGAAGGTGATCTCAAAGGTTCCGGTCATCGCCTTGCCCATATCCACCAGCCAACTGCCCTTTTCGCCATCCAGAGGTTTGACCTCGACAGGGCTGAGGGTTTCCACCACGCGACTCGGAGGGAGCATTTGAGCGGAAGACGGTGCCTCGGCGAGCTCGACAACCTTGGCGGCGGCCCATTTGCCGGCATCGAATTCCGGGGACATCCAATCCGGCACTTCGATCGTGGCATCGTGCGTTTCGCCGCCGAAGTCGTTCCACTGGAATCTCCCGCGGTGCGTGATCTCGCCGGAAAGGGTCCGCCAGTCAGGGCCGGTAGTCATCACCACTTCCTTGCCATCAGCCTCGACAATCTCCAGGCGGGCCCGGATGGCGGGAGACTCCAAGCCTTCCCATGCGGGAATCACCGTCGGCCGGTTCTGTTTCACATTGTCGGCGGTGCTCCATCCCCGCCCCATGCGGAAGCAGATCGCGTTGGTGCCTTTTTTCAAATAGGGCGCGATGTCATAGGCGAGATAGAGCGTGCGACGGCCCAACTCGCTGACATGCGGGGAGAACTCGTCGTCGCCAATGCGCTGTCCGTTCACGAACAGTTGGAAGAAGCCAATCGCGTTACAGTAGATCATGGCGCTCTTGGGGGCTTCGGCGAGATCCAGCGTGCCGCGCAGAAATGGGGCTGGGGCCGGTCCGCTGATCCACGGCGCCTGCCAGTCGGCATCGGTGGAAAAATTGGCAAAGCGCCAAGTGGCCGGCTTGCTCCACGGGGAAGCCTCTCCCTTTTCGTCCCAAATCCTCACCATCCAGTGACAGGGCACGCCGCGCGGGACCGGCTTGCCTTTGTAGCGGATGCCGGTGCTTTGATTGCTTTCCACTTTTGCGGAGTCCCACAGGTCTGCCTTGCCCTCGGCCAGCAGGTCGGATCTGGTGGCGCAAAGGATTTGATAGGCGCTCTGTGAGGCTTGGCGATGATCGGCGGTCATTTGCCAAGACAGGCGTGGAGTTGCCACATCGATCACCACCGGGGTTTCCAGCGCTTCGCACCGGAGGCGCACCGCCTCGGCGCGAACGACCGACATCGCCATCTGCAGGAGCAAGAATGTTGTGAATGCAAGTCGGTTCATGGTTGAGGGCATGTCATCAGAAGCCGCTCAGGCAGCGAAGAGTTCAAGGAAAGCGGAAGTGATGTGTTTTTTATCATTGGTTACCAGTTCGCGTTTTTCGGGAACCAGTTGAGCGCGGCGATTTTTGCCTCGGGCACATCGAGGGCGCGGATGGCCTGACGGAGCGAGCGCATGGCGGGGGCGTGGGTCTTCTCGACGGCGGGTTGCCCGGCGACTTTTTCCGCCTTGGCGATCTCGGCATCCAGTGCGGAGTGGTCGAGGTTCTTCGCTGCCGCGCTGGTGCGGGCGGCGCGGGCGGCGTCGATCAGTGAGAGCAAGCCGGGATTCCAGGCGAAACCGTCCTTGATGGCATCGACGCCCTTGGCGCTTTCGGAGATGGCGTCGGGAGAACCGCTGAGAGGAGGCAGATGCTCGGAGGCGACCAGAAAATCGTTCTCGTCGCGCAGGTAAATGACGCCGTGGGTCATGCCGGGAGGCGCCTCGACGGTGATGCGTGCGCCCTCGATCTTTGCGGGAGTTTGATACCACTCCTCGGTATTCTTGCCCGCGCGGAGCAATTTCGATCCGTTGGCCGTGTAGACGAGCTTGGCATCGACGATGCGTGACTTGCCGTCGCCGGACTCGACCTCGGTAACGAGCGTCTTGCCGTCGGCCTGGCTGCTGACTACGGCAGGAACCCGTTCACTGCCGGGCTCGGGCTTGCCGGTCTTTTGGGCATTCTTGTAGGGCAACTCGGCGTTGAATTTCTTCATCCAGGCTTGCAGATCGGCCAACATGGAGTCGCGCTTTTCCGGCATCTCGTCGGCGAGGTTCTTGGTTTCGGATTCATCGACCGGCGATCCATCCGGATTGTAGAGATGGTAGAGGGCGACCCTCGCTCGCTTCTCATCCAGGGAGCCACCGTGGAAGAGCCGCAATTTCCAGCCCTCCTTGATGATGATCGACGAAGTGGGCATCACGCTCGGGAAATGGAAGTAAAGGGTGTCGCGGGTGGTGCCATCCGTCTTGACCACCTTGTCGCTCTCGCCTTTCAGCACCGGCAGGACATTGCATCCATCGAGGTCGAGGTGGTCACCCGGCTTCGCTCCGGCCATGGCCATGAAAGTGGGGAACATATCCACGAGGCCGACGGGGGTTTTGGCATTCAGAGCCCCCTTCGGCACTCCCGGGCCTGTGACGATAAATGGAATCCGGATTCCGCCCTCTTCGAGCGTGAGTTTGCCGCCATCGAGGGGGCGGTTGTCGGTGATCGCTTCCTTGATGCCTTTGCCCTCGCCGTCTTTCACAGGCGCCCCCAAAAGCCCCCCGTTGTCGGAACTCAGGATCACATAGGTGTTATCGATGAGCTTGTGTCCGGGGTTGCGTGGGTCGTCGGTGGTTTCGAGGAATTTGAGGAGTTGGCCCACCTGCCAATCGAGGGAATCGAGCATCGCGGCGTAGTAGGGGTTCTTCTGGCCCGGAGTGCCGTCGTTGATTTTTCCGGGATCGGTTGGGAATGGAATTCCCATCTTTTTGCAGTAGTGCTCCAGGCGCTTGCGGTCGCGGGTGGAGAACGGACTGTGAACAAAGGCCGTGCAAAAATTCAGGAAGAACGGCTTGTCTTTCGACTTGTCCATCCAACGCACCGCGAGATCCGAGACGGAATCAAATGGACGGCCCTCCTCATCGAGGCAGTAGGGATCTTCGGGGTTTGTCGATGAAGGGAAGTTTGCAAGCCGGTGGGGGCTCATCGAACGCCAGACTCCATCGAAGTTGGCGGTTTTTTTGTCCTTCGGATTCCACAATTCGGAATCGTTGTATTGCCCCTTCCAGTCCCAACTAAAATCAAACCCGTAGTCGAGCGGTGTGGGGTATCCGTTTCCAGGTCCGCCGAAATGGCATTTCTGAATGTGGGCGGTGGTGTAGCCCGCTTTTTTGAGTTCCTGCGGGATGGTCGGACGGTCGAGGGGGAGCCTGCCGGAGTAAAACGGATCGATCCGCGAATGGGCCGCGTTGTAGGCCCGCGCCAACCGGCTGCCCAAAACACTGTAGACACCGGTGTGGGCGGGCCATTGACCCGCCATGTAGGCGGC
>JBMTBF010000197.1:0-3318 GCA_049429585.1 Terrimicrobiaceae bacterium
ATTCGCGTGGATTCGCGTCATTCGCGGGGCTGCTCCAAAACGGCAGAGGACTGCCATTTCTACAACGGATTTTCTTCGTGGCTTTGTGCCTTCGTGTGAGTCGCTTGTCTACTCGTATCTCAGCGCGGTGATGGGGTCGAGGTGGGCGGCTTTGGAGGCGGGGTAGAGGCCGGAGAGGAGGCCGGAGGCCAGGGCGAAGGCGACGCTAAAAACGATGCTTCCGGTGGTGAGCACCGGGACATTCTCGGTCGGGGAGATCATTTTCAGAATTTCGATGAGGCCGAGGGAGGCCACGACGCCGAGGAGGCCGCCGAGGAGGGAGATAAGCATGCTCTCGACAAGGATTTGGCGGAAAATATCGCGCGGCCGGGCGCCAACGGCGAGGCGGATGCCGAATTCGCGGATGCGCTCGGAGATGCTGGCGAGCATGATGTTCATGATCCCGATGCCCCCGACAATCAGGCTGATGGCGGAAATCAATCCGCCGCTGAGCCGGGTGGCGAGGGCGCTTGCTTCGATGCGGTTGAACCAATCCTCGCGCGTTTCGAGATCATAGTCGTCCACACCCCGGTGGGCGAGATCGAGGACTGACCGAACCTGACCCAGGGCGGCGCGGAAGTGGTCCAGATCGCCGATTCGCACGCTCAGCGTGTCGAGTTTGAGAGAGTCCATCGAATCCTCGGGAAACGCCCCGGAGCGGAATTCATGGAACATCGTGCTGAACGGAATCAACACGGCCTCATTTTTTTTACGGAAGGGATCCCAGCGGCGGGGGCGGGGTTTTTGTCCCAGCTTTCTAGCCCGCGCATCCTCCTCCTGCTCATAGAGAGGAAGCACGCCGACCACCCGGAAGGGTGTTTGATCAAGAAGGATCGTGCGGCCCACAATGTCAGCGGCGGAGGAGCCCGGCCACAGTTGGTCGGCGACCGATTGGCCGATCACGGCGCATCGTGCCCCGCGTTCGATATCGAGATCCGTGAGCCAGCGCCCCGCTTCGAGTTCATGCATGCGGATGACAAAGTGATCCGGGAGGATGCCGTTGGCCTTGAGGCGTTCGGAGTTTCCACCATCATCCCGGGCAACCGATACAGTCAGCGAGATTTCGGGCGAGATGTGGGAAATCAGTGTGGCTGATTCGCGGAGTGCGTGGGCATCGCGCAAGGTGAGGCCGGGCGAGAGATTCGCGAACTCCAGCATCTCGCTCGAGGGGTCGTTCGGCACGACGCTGACGAGTTCGAGGCCGCCGAGTTGTTGCATGAAAACATGCATTCCCTCTTCAATGCCGCGCGTGAGGGCCATTGTGGCAATGAGGCTGCTCACGCCAAGAACCACGCCGAGCATCGAGAGGAAGCTCCGGAATTTGTGGGAAAAAATCTCGCGAAACCCGATGGCGATGGCCGCAAGAAAACTCATGCTTTCGCCTCCTTCACAATGCGGCCGTCACAAAGCTCGATCACGCGCGGCACCTCGGCGGCGATGGCGGGATCGTGGGTGACGAGGATGATGGTTTTCCCGGCGGCGTGGAGTTCCTTGAAGATCGCGAGGATGTTTCGCCCTGTGGCCGAGTCGAGGTTTCCGGTGGGTTCGTCGCCGAAGATGATGCGGGGGTTGTTGACCAAGGCGCGGGCGATGGCGACGCGCTGGCATTGGCCGCCGCTGAGTTGGGGTGGACGGTTCGCCAATCGATCGCCGAGTCCCACGCGGCGGGCGGCCTCTTCGGCGCGGGCCCGTTGCTCGCGGCGGGGAACTCCGGAATAGACGAGGGGAAGCCCGATGTTGGCGACGACATCGAGCTGGGGGAGGAGGTTGAAGGATTGGAAGACGAAGCCGATCTCGCGATTTCGCATCCTCGCAAGGGTGTCTGGCGTGGCGCGGCTCAGGTCGGTGCCGCAGACCACCATCCGGCCCTCCGTGGGCGTGTCGAGACAGCTGAGCAGGTGCATGAGGGTGGACTTGCCGCTGCCGCTCGGACCGATGATGGCGACAAACTCCCCCTCCTCGATGCGGAGGTCGATCCCCGCGAGGGCGTGGATTTCCTGCTCGCCGACGCGGTAGGTTTTCCGAACTCCCTCGAACTCGATAATACTCACCGGGCCGCAGTTTTTTCGGGCATCTCCGGCTTGGCGAGAAGCACCTCCTCGCCCTCCGTGAGGCCGGATTGGATTTCCACCAAGGAGAGGTCGGAAAGGCCAATGGAGACCTTGCGGCGCTCGGGTCCGGATTCCTTCGGCACATAGACGACTTTGGTTCCCTTCTCCTCGAAAACGGCGGTGATCGGCACGGCGAGGACATTTTCAGCAGTGCCGAGGGGAATGCTCATGCTCACGGAGACACCAGGCTTCAGGCCGTCCCGCACGCCTTCGAGTGTGCCGGTGACCTCGAAGCCCTTGATGTTGTTTTTCACGGTGGCCAGCGGAGCAATGAAGCTCACAACGGCTTCAGCGCCTTGGCGATCTGGATCCCCATCAGGTGGCGTAACACTCATTTGCTGGCCGGTGGTGAGTTTGCCGGCGTCGAGTTGGTTCACATGGGCGTTGATGAGCAGTTGGGAAAGATCGGCGAGTGTCATGAGGGTGGTTCCGGAATTGATGCTCGCGGCTCCGACCACGACCTGTCCCTGGATGATCGGGATTTGCAAAACAGTGCCATCAAAGGGCGCGAGGATCCGGGTTTTCGAAATGCGGTCGTCCACAAGTTGGCGGCGGCGGCGGGAGCGCTCGAGTTCGTTCTCGGCGATGCGGAGGTCGGCTTCGAGATTCACGAATTCCTCCTTGCTGAGCAGTTTGCCGGTGAAGAGTTTTTCGGCGCGTTGGTAGTTCCCGCGAATCCGGTCCACGGCAAGACGCGCGCCCTCGATCTCGGCATCAACCCCGGCGCGTTCGTTCAGGAGATCCGTGTCATCGATCGTCACCAGCGGTTCGCCTTTTTTGATCTCCTGCCCGGCCTGGACATGGATGGTGGCCACCTTGCCGCCGATCTCGGGTTTCACCTCCACTTGGAAGGCGGGAGTGATTTGACCGGCGAGCGGGAGGACGGGTTTGACGCTGGCGCGGACGACCTTCGCGCTGGGCGGCGGGGTCTCTGTCCGGGCATTTCGGGGCAGGAAGGGAATCCAATCCATCCACCAAGCCGCAGCGGCGAGGGCGAGAAAAAGGGCGGCGAGGAATTTCAGGTTCATGCGGGATTATACGCGCGGCGGAGGTTTAGGCGCGGGAAAAAGTCAGTTTGAGTTTTCCTTTGCGACCATGTGCAGGACACTGGCGGGGCGCGCCGGCTTGCGGACGATTTTTATTTTGGCGGCTTCCGAGGGATCGGGAA
>JBMTBF010000198.1:0-3314 GCA_049429585.1 Terrimicrobiaceae bacterium
TTTTCGGTGCGGAAATTGATGGAGAGATTGTCGACTTCGAGAAGAGGAGCGTTCATTGCGGAGGCAGAAGGTTTAACCACAGAGGACACAGAGGACACAGAGGGAAGGAAATTGACAGGTTCTCATCCCGAAAATGGTTTTTTAGGCAGATTGATAGAATGAAAAGGATTCACAGGAGCGGGTTATGAAAGCGGGGGCTTGGACATAAAGATTCGATGCGATTAGGAGCAAATCATACCCTCTCTGTGCTCTCTGTGTCCTCTGTGGTTAATTCTGCTGGATTCAGCTTCATTGCGGGCGGGTTTCGGCGGCGCGGCGGAGGGCGTCTCCGGCGATGTAGAAGGCGAGCGAGGCGGTGAAAATGGCGAGGCCGGGAAACACAATCAGCCACCAGGCATCGAGGATGTAGGTTTTTCCGTCGGCGATGATGTTTCCCCAAGTGGCCTGTGGCGGTGGCACGCCGAAGCTCAGGAAACTCAGCCCCGACTCGACGAGGATGGCGTCGGGGATGCTGATGATGGCCGTGACGAAAATCGGCGCGGAAGCATTTGGCAGGATGTGGCGGAAGATGATCCTCCAACCGCTCTGGCCCATCGCGCGGGCGGCGCGGACATATTCGCTCTCGCGCAAGGTGAGGAATTCCGCTCGGACAAGGCGGGCTGTGCCTGTCCAACTCACCAACCCGATCACGGCTATGATGATCCAAATATTCGGCCCGAGAATGGCAATGGCACTCAGGATCAGAAAAAACGAGGGAAAGCAAAGCAGGGCATCGACGATTCGCATGAGGACATTGTCGACCCAACCCCCGAAATATCCGCTTACGGCGCCAAGAATGATTCCGATGCCGAGAGATACAGCCATCGCCACGAAGCCGACAGTGAGTGATATCGTGGAACCCGCCACCATGCGCGAAAGGACATCACGGCCGAGGTTGTCGGTGCCTAGCCAATGTGCTGCCGAGGGCGGTTGGAGCTTGGCCTCAAGATTGGTGGCGTTGGGATCCATCGGCATCGGCAGGCCGAGGAGTTGGAGGATTCCGGCGGCCAGGGCGGTTGCGAAAAATAACGCGATGACCGCCAGAGAGACCACCGCGAGGCGGTTCGAGATAAACCGTGCCGCCACACGCTGGAGCGGAGTGTCCGAAGCAGGAGTGTTGGCCGGCAGCGGGGCCTCAGCAGTGGCGGTCATAGTCAACCCCGATCACTTGGCCTTGGCGTAAAGCTCGGCAACATAGGGCCAGTTCACGACATTCCACCAGGCGGTGGCATAGTCACCCCGGCGGTTTTGGTATTTCAAATAGTAGGCGTGCTCCCAGACATCGAGACCAAGGAGGACGGTGTAGCCGTCGAGCAGGGGAGGATCCTGATTCGGCGTCGAGAGGATCGAAAGTTTTCCATCCTTCACCACCAACCACGCCCAACCGCTCCCGAAGCGCTTCATCGCGGCTTCGGTGAATTGTTTTTTGAAATCCGCAAACGAACCAAAGTTCGAGTCAATCGCCCTCGCGAGATCACCTGATGGTTCGCCGCCGCCGTCTGGCGAGATCATCAGCCAGAACTCCGAGTGGTTCACATGGCCGCCGACATTGTTTCTCAGGCCGACACGGATCGACTCGGGGGCCTTGTCGAGATTTTCCAAAAGCTCCACGGGGCTGAGCTTTGAAAGTTCGGGTTGGTCGGCGAGGAGCTTGTTGGCGTTATCCACATAAGCTTTGTGATGCTTGCCGTGGTGGATTCGCATCGTCTCAGCGTCGATGTGTGGCTCGAGAGCCTCCGGCGCATAGGGTAGCGGCGGAAGAGTGTAGGGGCCGGAGGGCGCTTCCTGCGCGGCCAAAGGCAGGGAAGTTAAAGCCAAGGCGGCGAGGGCCAGGACGGATTTGCAATGCAGAAGAAGGGAGAATTTGGTTTTCATGGCGACGCCAAATTATCCCATGACATCCATGAGGCAAACCGCAAAAACCCCAACGGATTTCGAATCGCGCGTCTACGAGGCCGCCGCAAAAATCCCGCACGGCAGCGTCACGACGTATGGCGCCATCGCCTCGGCGATCGGCTCTGGATCTGCCCGAGCCGTTGGTCAGGCCCTGCGAAAAAACCCGTTTGCTCCGGAGGTGCCATGCCACCGGGTCGTTCGGTCAGATGGATCGCTCGGCGGGTTTTTCGGGAAAACCTCGGGGGCCATCTTGACTCGAAAACGATCTCTTCTCGAGGGGGAAGGCGTTTGTTTCGACACTGCCGGTCGCGTCGAGGAACGCTTCCTCAAGCGAAAGCCGTGAACAAATCCGGCCCGGCGGCGGCCTCGCCGCCCCCTCCCCGGGAGCGCCGCGAGATCAACAGGCGCAGCGTCGATGCCGGAACGCTTAGAAACCTCGCATCCGCATCGCTCATGCCCTCCACAAGATCGAGCAGGATGTCCGAGTCGCGCTCGATTTCACGCAGGATGCGGGATTTTGTGATCGGGAACTTGTCGCACACCGTTCTTGGCAGGATGTAATCCATGTCGCCGAGCAGGAGTTCGATCTGGTCGCGGGTCAGGAGCATGGCGGAAACCGGAGAGAGGTGAAATTCGGGGCGAACATCATGGGCGGAGCCTAGCGATCGCCCCACATCGCCGCAAGCATCGGAAAAATCTTGCCCCGACCTCGCGGCCTCCCCGATATGAACCCCGAATGACACTCGACGCCTACCTCCAAACCGCCCTCGACGCCGCCCAGGCCGCCGGCGGATTCCTCCGGGCCAACTTTGGCAAGCCCCTCCATGTCGATGAATACCTCGCGCACGACATCAAGCTCGAACTCGACAAACGAACCCAGGCCCTCATCGAGTCGATCATCCTCGACCGCCACCCCGACCATGCGATTTACGGCGAGGAGGGCCTCCGCGGCGACCAGTCCGCCGAGCACCAATGGATCATCGACCCTATCGACGGCACCGTGAATTTTTTCTACAACATCCCCCACTTCGCAGTGAGCATCGCCCTCCGCAAGGCCGGCCAAATCCTCGTCGGCGTCATCTACGACCCCATGCGCGATGAAATGTGGAGTGTCCAGCACGGCTCCCCTGCACTCCTCAACGGCCAAACAATCTCAGTCAGCCCCCGCGCCTCGCTGTCCGAGGCAACCATCTCCGTGGGCGTTTCGAAAAACATCGATACGATCAATCGAGGCATGCCCCTTTTTGAAAAAATGGTCCGCAACGCGAAAAAATGCCGCATGATGGGCAGCGCTTCCCTCGACATCGCCTATGTCGCCTGTGGGCGCCTCGACGCCTACATCGAAAACATGATCAGCCTCTGGGATGTCGCCGCCGGAA
>JBMTBF010000199.1:0-3303 GCA_049429585.1 Terrimicrobiaceae bacterium
TCAGGCGAAATTGATTTCACCCGCCGGGTTGATGAACCGCTGGATGGTCTGGAGGATTTCCGGAATCGCAGCATCGAGTTCGGCCTCCTTGAAGCCGGCATTTTTCAACGCCTCCTCGTCGGGGTCGGTGTAGTAGCCGTCGATGCCGACGCCGTAGCCCAGCTGCGTGGCGACATGCTTGGATGCGTGGATCAGCGTCGCCAGCCCGCGATGTTCATCGGGTGCCTTCGAGGGCAGTTGATAGTGGAAACCCACCGCGACAAACGAGGCCGGGAAGCCCCAGTTTTCCAAAAGCGCTTTCGTGACCTGCGCGGAATCGTAACCGAGAATCGCCGCCTCCGCCTCGCGCCAAGTGGAAAATTCATCCGGCACGCGGCTCGCGATTTCATCGAGAGCGCTGAAGTTCGCATAAGCGAGAGCGAATTTTCCGAGGTCATGGATCAACCCGGCCGTGTAGGCAGTCGAGGGTTCGGCGAGTCGGGTGGATTTCGCAAAAGTCTCGGCGCAAATGGCCACACAGAGCGAATGGCGGCAGAGGTCGCCCGGCTCCCAACCATACCCGCGCACAGGGTGAACCAGCCAACGTCCGGTGAGCGTTGTGGCCGCGATGCGGTAGAGGGTTTTGCTCCCGAGGCGCAGGATGGCGTCGGCGATGTTATCGCAACGCTGGGTTCCACCGAAATAGGCGGAGTTCGCCGTGCGGATAACGCTCGTGGCAAGGCCGGTGTCGAGGCTGATGAGCATTTCGAGTTCGCCAAGATCGGACGCGCTACCCTCAGTGAGCTTGAGGAGCTTCGGCAAAATTGCCGGTGCGCACGGGATCGACCTCGTCATTTCGACGACCGTCTGGAAGTCGGCGGCGGATTTCATCAGCGAATGAATTCGGGTTTGGAGGGAACTTTCACGATCACATCGCCGGTGTTATTCGAAAGGCGGATGGTTCGGTTGATGCGGCCGCTGATCTCCCAGGCGACCACATCAAGCTGCAGTTCTTGGCTGAGCTTGTAAAACATATCGATGTTCTTCGAGCCGATGCGGAAGAAATTGTCCGTAGCCATGAGCTGCGCGCCGCCGAAAACCTTGCAGCGAATGTCGTCCTTCTTCGCGCCGACGCGGATCATCGAGGAGAGGACCTTTGGAATACCGGTGTCGAGGAACATCGCCTCGCGGATTTTCTGGCCGGGATGAAGGCTGGAGCTCGGCAGCATGGCGTGGAGCAGACCGCCGATGCGGCGTTTTTCATCGTAGAAAGTGATCCCGAGGCAGGACCCCAGCGCGTAGGTCACAAGGTAGGTGAGCGGGTCGGTGCTGATTTTGAAATCGGCAACGCCCACCACGACCGTGCGCATCTGATCTTCGATGAATGTGGATGTCGGTTCCATGCGGAGAGGCGGGGAAATCCGCCAACAATTCGCATGAACTAAACCGAACACCGCGAGGGCACAACTGATTTCGTTCCCGAGCAAAAAGGCGGCCCGCATTTTCCGTGCACACGGTTTGCCGAATTTCCCGTCCGTGCTAAAGAACGCCTCATGACGACGCTCCTCCGCCTGCCGCTTTTGTTGCTGGTTCTCGCTTTCGCCGCGCCCAATGCTCCCGCGCAGAATCCCCCCCTCGTCCGCGCCCAACTTCTCGCCGACACGACGGCCATCGTTTCCGGGCAGCCGTTTCAAGCCGGCCTCCTCCTGGAAATGGCGGAGGGCTGGCATACCTACTGGGAATACAGCGGCGATGCGGGCCTGCCGACGACGATCCAGTGGGAATTGCCAAGCGGCTTCACCGCAGGCTCGATCGAGTGGCCCGTTCCTGAAGCGAAGCTCGAGCCCGGCAACATCCAGACCTATGCCTACGGCGGGCGCGTTCTTTTGATCACCAAGATCACACCGGCGTCTGAGATTTCGGGAAATATCACGCTTAAGGCGCGGGCGGATTGGCTCGTTTGCAGGGAAACCTGCATCCCCGGTGGCGCGGAAGTCGAGTTGACCCTGCCCGTCGCGAAGAATTCTTCACCCGCGAATTCGGCGTTGTTCGAGGAATTCCGTGCCAGGATTCCTTCCGAAAAAAATCCACCCTTCGCACTTTCGTGGAAGCGCGTCGCGAACCAACTCACCCTCGACGTGGGAGGGATTCCTGCGAGCACCCCGATCGCTCTTTTCCCGCTGCCCGCCGAAAACCAAACCATCGGCCACCCCCAATTCCTCCCTCCTTCCACGCTCCAGATTCGCTGCGAGGGAGACTTTCGCGGTGTGCTGGCGGTCGGTGAAGGTCCCTCGCAGCGCGCGTGGTTTGTTTCGGAAAAAAAACCCGCCGCCGTTGTGGGAAAACCCGCCGCAACCATGAGCCTCTGGCTCGCGCTGTTCTACGGCTTCCTCGGCGGCATGATCCTGAATCTCATGCCGTGCGTCCTGCCGGTGATCTCGCTGAAAATTTTCGGCTTCATCAAGCAAGCCGGCGACTCGCGCGCCGCGATCCTCTCGCATGGTCTTGCCTTCACGGCCGGTATCTTCGGGTGGTTTCTCGGCCTTGCCGCCGTGATTATCGCGCTCAAATCCGGTGGCTCGGAAGTCACCTGGGCGTTCCAGTTTCAGAACCCCTGGTTCAACATCGCCATTGGCTCGATCGTCTTCGTCTTCGCCCTCAATCTCGCCGGAGTCTTCGAGTTGGTTGTTCCCGGCAAGGCCACCACGGCGATGGAATCCGCCGGTTCCGGAAGCGGGCTAGGCGGGCCGTTTTTCCAAGGCATCTTCGCCACCCTGCTCGCCACGCCCTGTACTGCGCCGTTCCTCGGCAGCGCGCTGGGTTTTGCCTTCAGTCAAAGCTCCGCTGTCATCCTCGCGATGTTCGCCTCGGTTGCGCTCGGCATGGCGCTTCCCTATTTGCTCCTCAGTGCCCAGCCCGGCTGGATGAAATTCCTCCCCCGTCCCGGCGCTTGGATGGAACGCCTCAAGCAGTTCATGGCGTTTCCCCTGCTCGCCACGCTCGTTTGGATTCTCTCGATCCTCGGTGGTCAGCGCGGAGTCGAAGGCGTCGTCTGGTTCTCGGCATTCCTGCTCTGCCTGGCCTTTGCCGCGTGGCTTTGCGGCGCATTCTGCGGCCCGCTTGCCTCCCCGAAACACCGCGCGATCGCCATCCTCCTCGCCCTCGCCGTGATCTCGGGCGGTGGTTGGTATTGTCTCGGAAAAAAATTTCACCACATCGGAAAAGCCGATTCCGACTCGATCGCGTGGGTGGACTTTTCTGAAGCCCGCGTGAAAAGCGAACTCGCTGCCGGGAGGAATGTCTTCATCGATTTCACCGCCGACT
>JBMTBF010000200.1:0-3286 GCA_049429585.1 Terrimicrobiaceae bacterium
CCGCGCCGCGCCACCCGTAGATGCTCTGGTCGTCATCGCCCACCACGCAAACATTCGGAGGATCTCCGGAGGCGAGGAGGCTCACGAGGTCGAGTTGGAGGCGGTTTGTGTCCTGAAACTCATCCACGAGCATTTGGGAAAACCTCGCGCGCCATTTCTCGCGGACGGACGGATGGTCGTTCAGGAGCTTCACCGCTTGGACGAGGAGGTCGTCGAAATCCATGGCGTTCAGCGCATGGAGTTCGCGGTTGTAGCGGGAATAAACCGCTCCGATTACGGTCTCGTCGTCCTGAGGCGGGGCCCAACCGTTGTTCTTCGCCTTGCTGATCAGGTTTTTTGCGAGTCCGGGGTCGAGCTTTTCATCCTTCGCCGTCACGCGGTTGATGACCTTTTTGATGAGCCCGAGTTGGTCTCCCTCGTCGAAAATCGTGAAATTGTTTTTGTAACCGAGCTTGTCGGCGTCGGCCCGCAGGATGCGCACGCAGAGCGCGTGGAAGGTCGAGGCCGTAATATCATCCGCCTGCTCCTCGGTGAGCATCCCCGCGATGCGCTCCTTCATCTCGCGGGCGGCTTTGTTGGTGAATGTGACGGCGAGGATTTTCGAGGCCGGGGTGCCGGTGGAGACGAGCCAGGTGATGCGTGCGACAATCGTGCGGGTTTTTCCCGTTCCCGCCCCGGCGAGGATCAACAGCGGGCCGCATTCGTGCGTGGCGGCGCGTTGCTGCTCGGAGTTGAGATCGAAAAGACGGAAGCGTGACACGCTGGGATATTTTTAATTTTCCTCGGGAGTTTACGATATTTCGCGGCGCGCAAAGCGGGCGATCACCTCGGGGTAAAGCCGGTGCTCCGCCTCCTGGATTCGCGCGTGGAGCGTTTCCGCCGTGTCGCCGGGGAGAACGGGAACCTCGCTTTGCGCAATCATCTCGCCGGTGTCCATCCCGGCATCGACGAAATGCACCGTGCAGCCGGTTTTTTCAACGCGTGCCGCGAGCGCCTGTTTCCAAGCCTCCAGGCCGGGGAAAGCGGGCAGCAATGAGGGGTGGATATTGACGATCTTTCGCGGAAAGGCCTCCAGGAGGGGGGCTTTGACGATGCGCATCCATCCGGCGAGAACGATGAGTTCGGCGCCGCTGGCGCGCAGGTCGGCGACGAGTTGATTTTCCGTCTCCTCAGAGAGGCGTGTTTGGAATTTCTCCTCGCGGATCACGCAGGTGGTGACACCGAGATTTTCGGCAAGGGCGAGCAGACCGGCGTCGGCATGATCGGAAACCGCGAGGACCGGCTGGACCTTGAGTTGGCCGGCCATTGCAGCGTTCAGGATGGCCCGGAAATTCGATCCCTTTCCGGATCCGAGGACGGCGATTTTCAACGGCAACATGGCGCGGGATCATAACGGTCGATCGCGGTTGGAAAAGTTTTCAATCGCCGTTTCGAGTTGGGGATTGTTCGGGGGTGGGGTGGCGACTATCTGTGCCTGTCACGCCATGAATGTGAAATCCCGAATCGCCTCGCTCCACAAGCAGGTGGACCGCGCGCTGGAGCGCTGGTTGCCTTCTGAAAAAACGAGGCCGGCGACCCTTCACCGGGCTATGCGCTATGCTGTTTTCGCCGGTGGCAAGCGGTTGCGTCCCGTCTTGTGCCTCGCGGCCGCAGAGGCCTGCGGCGGGAAAATCTCCGATGCGCTCCCCGCAGCCTGCGCCGTGGAGTGTGTCCATACCTACTCGCTGGTTCACGACGACCTTCCCTGCATGGACGATGACGATCTGCGCCGCGGGCAGCCCACAACGCACAAGGTTTTCGGCGAGGCGGCGGCGGTGCTCGCTGGCGATGCCTTGTTGACCCGGGCTTTCGAAATCCTCGCGCAATCCAAAAAAACCACCCGCTACTCCGCCGGCGATCTGGTCGCCGAACTTGCGAAGGCAGCGGGAAGTCAGTTTCTCGTGGGCGGTCAGGTCGCCGACATGGAGGCCGAAAACCGCGCGGCGAAACCAGAGGATTTGATTTTCATACACCGCGGCAAAACCGCCGCCATGATCTCTACCAGCCTGCGGCTCGGTGCGATGAGCGCGAATGCCGCGCCCGCGCGGGTGAGGGCGCTCGGGAAATTCGGTGAAAACCTCGGGCTGGCCTTCCAGATCATCGACGACATTCTCGACATCACGCAAACCAGCGAAAAGCTCGGCAAAAGCGCTGGCAAGGATGTCGCGGCCGGCAAGGCCACCTATCCCGCCGTTTTCGGAATGGAAAAATCCCGCTGCGAGGCCACCCGTCTTACCAAGGCCGCGCTCCACGCCCTCAAGCCGTTCGGTAAAAACGCCAAATTTCTCCGGGCCATCGCCGACCATCTCCTCGGCCGCCAAACCTGACATGAATCGGGGGTTGTTCTGGCTGGCATTCGGGAGTGCGGCGGTGGTGACGATTTTGAGCTGCTGGGGAGCTTGGGTTTTCCTGATCGAGCCGATGGATGCGGCGCTGAAAACCGCCAACCGGCTCGAGCGGATTTTTTCGGAGGAATTCGAGATCAGCCCGAGGATTTCGGCGAACGCGGGCGTGTTGTTTTCCCAGGCTTCGCGCGTCGAAAACCTCGTGGTTGCCCGGCGTGAAGTGCCTGTCCAAGCTCCTCTCGACATGCCGCTCGAGGACGGCAGCCAGCCTTTGGTGAGCTCGCGGTTTCTCATCGAGGCAGGAATCGCCGGGCGCGAAACCCTCGAAATCAATGTCCGACGGGGCGGGCGCGAGGCCGTGGCCAATATTCCCAAAGTCAAAATCCTGGATCTCCAGTTGATCGGGGTTCCTGCTGTCGAATCCGCCAAAACCCCCTGGCAAAACCTCCCCGATCGCACCCAGTCGCGAGTGCTCCGCCAATTTCGTCTGGCTGCGAGAAAGCGCGCGCTCGACGAGGGCCTCACTGCCGAAGCTGACCGCGAACTCCGTGGGCGTCTTGAAGCGATCGCCGCCAAAGCCGGCTGCGTGCTCTTTTTCCAATATCCCGAAGCTCCATGAAACTCCTGCTCGTCGACGGTCACTATTATCTCTACCGGTCCTTCTTCGCGATCCGGGGGCTGAAAAACTCTCGCGGGGAGCCGACCAACGCGATCTACGGTTTCATCAAGGCCCTCCGGAAAATGCTCGCCGATGTGAAGCCCGATCGAGCCGCGGTGATCTGGGATTGCGGCCTGCCCGCGCGTCGCACGGAACTCCAGCCCGCCTACAAACAGAACCGCACCGAAATGCCCGACGACCTGCGCCCGCAGGAGGATTGGCTCCAGAAAAACACACCGCTTCT
>JBMTBF010000201.1:0-3284 GCA_049429585.1 Terrimicrobiaceae bacterium
ATGGCCGAGGTGAATGTGCACTTCAGCTATCCCCTTTTGGTTCGCCCCCGCGGCCGCGCCCTCCTTGCGATTCACCTCGATGATATCGAGTGCGCCTCGTCCGTGCTGATGGGTGAGGGCTTCAAGCTTCTCAACCAGGGCGACCTCTCCCGCTGACAATGTCGGGCGGCGCGGATAACCGCTCTCAGGCCGCGCGCATTCTGGCCGGTCTTGTTTTCGGATTGGCGTTGGGCCTCGCGGCTGGAGCTTTCCTGCCTGAAGCCTCGCAACCCTCTCTGAACTGGTGGATCGATCAGGTGATCCAGCCGGCGGGTCGGATTTTTCTAAGGATCATTTTTATGGTCGTCGTTCCGCTGATCCTATCGGCGATTGTGCTCGGCACCCTCGAAATGGGGGACATCCGAACTCTGGGACGAATCGGCATCCGCACGCTGGTGGCGACCATTTTTCTGTCTGCCGCAGGAGTTGGCATCGCGCTCGGGCTCGTGAACCTTCTCGAGCCAGGACACTCCCTGCCGGAGGGTAAACGCGAAGCTCTCATTGCCTCCTACGGCGGCGCCTCGGAGAAAAGTATCGAGCGAGGAAGCCGCTCCCAATCGATCTCCACGACGCTCCTGAATTTCATTCCGGAAAACCCGCTCACCGAGGCCGTGAACGCCTTCAATCCCGAAAACTCCGGTGGCGGCTTGCTGGCTTTGATGGTCTTCAGCCTGTTTGTTGGCGTGGCAATGGCTGTGGCAAAACCCGAAAAGACAGCCGTGCTGAAGGGGTTTTTCGAGGGGATGTTCGAGGTGTGCATGACGATCATCGGATTCGCATTGAAGCTCGCCCCCTTCGGTGTGGCCTGCCTTGGATTCGCTGTCGCAGCAAGGCTGGGGCTCGATTTGTTCACCACACTCGGGGCCTATGTCGGCGTGGTTTTGCTGGGGCTCGGATTGCAGCAATTTGTCATCTACCCGCTGGCCTTGCGGTTTTTTGCGAACCGGTCGCCATGGGAGTTTTTTAAGCAGTCCCGCGAGGCCATCGTCACGGCCTTCAGCACCTCCTCAAGCAACGCGACGCTGCCTGTGTCGTTGCGGGTTGCAGAGCAAAACCTCGGCATTCCCACGCGCATCGGACGGTTTGTGCTGACGGTTGGCGCCAGCGCGAATCAAAACGGCACCGCGCTCTACGAGGGCGTCACAGTGCTTTTTCTTGCTCAGGTTTTCGGAGTGGAACTCGACCTTGGCCAGCAACTCGTCGTCGCCCTCATGTGCGTGATGGCGGGCATCGGCACCGCTGGCGTGCCCGGCGGCTCGCTGCCTCTGGTTGTCGGCGTCCTTCTCACCATCGGAGTTCCAGCCGATGCGATTGCCATCATTCTCGGCATCGACCGCTTCCTCGATATGTGCCGCACCACGCTGAATGTCACAGGTGATCTGGTCGTCGCCGCTGTCGTGTCGAAACCCGAATGCTCCCCGTGAAACGCACGCTCCTCATCGACATCAGCAACAGCTTTACCAAAGCCGCTATAGCCACTGGCCCGCGCATAGGCCGCGTTCACCGTATCCCCACACCGGAGCTCAAAGTCTCGACTCTCCGTGCCCTCACCGGGAAAACGAAACCTGATTCCGTTTTTTTATCGTCCGTCGTTCCCTCGAAAAACCCAGCGGTCCTGGCTGCCTTTCCCAAGACCGTCGTCATCGGCCCCCACCTCGATTTCGGTGTTGGTATCGATTATCCAAAACCCGAATCGATCGGAGCAGACCGCCTGGCCAACGCAGCCGCTTGTGCCGCCCTTTATGGCACTCCCGCCGTCGTGGTGGATTTCGGCACGGCCGTGACATTCGATGTCCTCTCTGCCGAGGGATCCTACATCGGCGGAGTCATCGCCCCGGGGTTGAATGCGATGACGAATTACCTTCACGAAAAAACGGCTCTCCTCCCGCTGGTGAAATTGAAAGAGCCCAAGTCAGCCGTCGGCCGCTCGACTTCTGAAGCCATGCTTTCCGGTGCAGTCCACGGGTATCGCGGTCTGATTCAGGAAATCCTCTCGCAGATCGCGGCCGAGGCGTTTCGAAAAAAGAAACCCATCGTCGTTGCCACCGGCGGCGACGCGAAACTCATCGCCGGAAAGCTTGCGATGTTCGACAAGGTCGATCCTCTCCTGACCCTCCGAGGCCTTTTAATCATTGCCGACAAAAATTCGCCCGCCTCTTTTTGATTTCCCGCCCCCGCGATTTGCTGGTTTTTTAAAACGCTATTCCTAGGCAACACATCAAAGTCCATGCTCCCAGCACCTCCTGGATCTGTGCTCAGATCGGGGCCCGGGAGCACTACGCCATTCCGCGCGTGCTGCATCGTTCTGGAAAACTCGAAGCGGTATTCACAGATTATTGGTCTTCGGGTATCTGGCGACCGCTCGCCCGCCTTGCTGGCGCCAAACGCCTGCTCACACGCCATCACGAGGAATTGAGCGATGCCGAAGTTTATGGTTTCAACGCCACCGCTCTTCTGGCCGGGCTTCGTGGAAAACTTGCCAGAAGCCGCGAACCCTACTCGGAGTTTCTGAAAATCGGCAGCCGGTTCGGACGGCAGACCCGGACTGCTATGGCGAAACGCTGCGAGCAGGATTGGAAAAACACGATTTTCTTCGGATACGACACGGGCTTTCTCGAAGCCGCCGCATGGGCCAAGGACCAAGGCGCAGCGACGGTCGTTTGCCAAATGGATCCTTCGCAGGTGGAGATTGAAATGGTCCGTGAAGAAGAGAGGCTCTGGCCGGGCTGGGCGAAAGCTCCGCTGCTTGTGCCGGAGGAGTATTTGGCTTGGCGCAAGGCCGAGTGGGCGCTCGCCGATGTCGTGATGGTGAATTCGAAATGGACCCTCGACGCGCTCGTAAAGCTCGGCGTGCCGTCTGAAAAAATCGCCATTGTCCCGCTCGCTTACGAAACCGAAGAGATCGAGCCAGCGAGTCCGCCACGCGCTGAGGGACCGCTCCGCGTTCTGTATCTCGGGCAGGTGAATCTTCGCAAAGGAATCCAATACCTCCTCGAAGCCGCGCGGAAGCTGGACAAGAAACATTTCCGTTTCGATGTCGCCGGTCCGATCTCGATTTCCGACGAACATGTCGTCACCGCCCCCGCAAATGTGACCTTCCACGGCTCTGTGACACGCGACCGGGTGCGCGAGTTTTACCGCGAGGCGGATGTTTTCGTGCTGCCGACGATTTCCGACGGCTTCGCACTCACCCAGCTCGAGGCCATGGCCCATGGACTTCCGGTCATCACCACGCCGAATTGCGG
>JBMTBF010000202.1:0-3276 GCA_049429585.1 Terrimicrobiaceae bacterium
GGAAATCCTCGGACTGCTCCAGACCCTCGCCGAGAAAGTTCATGTATTTTTTCATTTTCTGGACTTGCGCATTTTCGGGCACGCCGGGCGCGCACACCGCCTCATAAAGTTCTTCGACATACTGCAAAACCTCGCGCCCCGACGGCAGTTGGGGCTTGCGCCCCGCAGCGCTCTCTCGGATTTGCGAAAAAACCCATGGGTTCCTGATCGCTCCGCGGCCGACCATCAAGCCGGCAGCGCCGGTTTTTTCCAAAGTCTCGATCGCGCTCGCGGCCGAGCCGACATTTCCATTCGCCTGCACGGGATACGGTAGTGCACGCACCGCCTGGGCGATTCGGCTGAGATGAACCCTCGGGCCGTATTTTTCCGTCACCGTCCGGCCATGGACCGTTAGCAGGTCGAGTTGGTGTTTCGCAAAAACCTCGAGCAGCGCATCAAACTCGGCGGGGCTCTCAAATCCAATCCGCGTCTTGACGGTAAACGCTCCGCGCACCGCGCCGCGAAGAACGCCGAGGAGTTCATCCACGCGCGGCAGATCGCGGAGCAGGCCGCCGCCGGCGCACTTGCGGTAAACAACCGGCGCGGGGCAGCCGAGATTGAGGTCGATCGCCGCTACGGGGTGATTTTCCAAAGCCCGGGCAACGCGCGCCATCGCCTCGAGGTCGTTACCGATGATTTGTGCTGCTGCGGGTCGGCCGGTGGGATTTTCCACGATCGAACGCAGGATCGACTTCTCCGGAACATAATCGGGCGTCACCCGGAAATACTCCGTAAAATACAAATCCGCTCCACCATGGCGGGCCATCAGGCGCCAGAACGGCCAGTCCGTGATGTCCTGCATCGGCGCGAGCGACAGCACCGGCCGCCCGGTTTTAAAGAGGCTCGCGAAATCCTCGCGCCGCTGGCTCAGATTTTCGATTTGATCCATCGCATCACCCCGCCGAGGACCGGCAAATGCTCGTAAAATCCCGCTGCCGGGTCCCAGAAATCCTGATGCAACACCGCACGTCCGTCGCGGTCGAAGCGCAAGAGGGTGACGCCAATTGTTCGCACCGGCTCCTTCGCTCCCTTGAAGCGAATATCCATCGTCCAGCGCACATAAAAATCCGAACCCGACCGCGCCACATCGTCCACCTTGGTCTGGAAGGAATCGACATGCTCCATCGTCTTTAAAAAATACGCCTCCACGGCTGCGCGGCCTCGCAGGGTTTTCAGCGTGTCGTTGAACCAAACATCCTCCGCGTAGAGGTCGTTGGTTTCTTTCCGGATGCTTTCCGTCGTCACATTCTCGAAAAACCCGCGGAAGCGGGCGATCGCCGCCTCTCCGTCGGAGGAAGAAAGATTCGCGCCGGGCGTGGCAGTCGCCGCCTTTTGGAATTCCGCCGGATAGCCCTCGCCGCGCGGCGTCCCGCATCCCGCCAACGCCACGACCAATCCAAGAACCATGATGAATTTTATCATGAACCGGATCCTAACCCCTCCCTCCCGGGGGAACGGAAGAAAAGTTGTTGAATTGGGCTGGGGGATTTCCGAAGACTGCGCACATATCCAATCATCTAGCCCCCGAATGTTTCGGCTCCTCACATTCAACATCCAAAACGGCCAGCCTTGGGATTCGAAAGATCCTGACAATCCGCGCGTGGACATCGATGGCGTCGGGCGTTTTCTTGCCGCCCAGAATGCCGACATCATTTGTTTGCAGGAGGTCGAGCGAGGTTACGACGGCGGGAGGCAGATCGAACCGCCGCCGCACTTCAAGCGTCTCCAGGACATCCTGACCGGCTACGACTCCGTTTTTGCCTATCCAAAAAAAAACCACCTTGAGATTCCATTTGGCATTGGCCTGGCGATTTTTTCGAAGACACCGCTTCGCGAGTTCGAGCGTTTGGATTTGCCGGCGGCGTCGATCGAATTCGATTTCGGTGGAAAAAAACGGTGCGCCTCCTCGCGATTGCTGATTGGTGCCACGACAGACATCGCCGGTTCGCGGTTGAGGATCATGAACACCCACTTGCAGGCGTTTTTCATGATCGGGGCGTTGAGCGACGCCTATCCCGACCAGCGCAACCTCGTGGAGGCTGAACTTCGCAAACAGGCCGGACCCGCGATCCTCGCCGGTGATATGAACACCGCGCCGGAGGAAAGCCTCGTGGCGCAATTCGAGCGTGCAGGATTTTCGACGGTCCAAAAAACGGTGCCCACCTGGAAGCGCCGCCCGTATGTGGTGGACCACATTTTCCGCAACGACAGCCTGCGGCTGATTTCGCACCAAATCCTCCCCACGCCGACCTCCGACCACGACGCGATCGCGGCGGATTTCGAGTTCGCCTAATCTCCGCGCACTTCCCGCGCGAACGCCCCGGCCGCCCGAACGATTTCCCCTGCCACATCCGCTCGAGGAGAGGTGAATTTGGGGCAGAACCAGGGAAAAAGCCCGACGAGATCGTGGAAGACCAGGATGTTTCCGTCGCAATCCTTGCCGCTCCCGATGCCGATAGTCGGGCAGGCAACGCTATGAGTGATTTGTGCGGCGAGCGGGGCGTGGACAAGTTCCAGAACAATGGCTTGAACCCCCTCATCTGCGAGCGCCTTGGCATCGGCGGCTAGGCGTTCAGCCTCGGTGTCGCTTTTGCCTTTGATCCGGTAGCCGCCCTCCGCCACGACTCGCTGCGGCAGCATTCCAAGATGGCCAATGACGGGAATTCCCTCGGCAATGATTGCTTGAACCATCGGGAGGATTTCACGGCCACCCTCGATTTTCACCAAATCGGCACCCGCCTCGCGGAGGAGGATTGAGTTTTTCGCCGCGAGTTCCGGCGAGTCGCAGCTCCCGGCTGGCAGGTCGGCGGCGACGAGCGTTTTCTCCGTCCCTCGGGCCACAGCGCGGGTGTGATGGAGCATGTCTGCCATGGTCACCCGCGTTGTATCGGGGTGTCCTAGAACAACCATTCCGAGCGAATCGCCCACGAGCAAAACATCGAGCCCGCAATCGTCAAGGAGCCGTGCGGTCGGATAATCATAGGCGGTCAGCAAGGCGAGGCGGCGTAAGGATTTTAAGGCGCGGAGCGTGGCGGGATCGGGTTTCACGGAAATAGGTAAGTATTCACGATAGAACTAGCGGGGCAAGCTGCGGCAGCCCATGGCGGTTTTTTGGCGGACTGGAATGAACCGGATCAAAAATCGCTGACTTCCATTCAGGCTAAATGCCGTAGATCGCCGAGGGGATGGCGAGGTTGTCGGGGCGGGAGAGGACGAATTGGGCGACCGTGATGTGAC
>JBMTBF010000203.1:0-3254 GCA_049429585.1 Terrimicrobiaceae bacterium
GGCGGTTGGTGGGCGGAGTCGGTTGGCGGGGGAGGAAGTGGCGGCGGGGCGGCTTCGACGATTGGCGGGTTTTGGATTTCGCCGTGCTCGAGGATTTCCTTCACATGCGAGGCGTCGAGCGTTTCGTATTCGAGCAGGGCCTTGGCGAGTTTTTCCACGGCGGCGCGGCGTTCATCCAGAATGCGCTGGGCGCGGCCGTAGGCTTCGTCGATGATGCGTTTGACCTCGGCGTCGATCTGCTGGGCAGTGGCTTCACTGTATTCGCGGGGACGGGAGAGGTCGCGGGCAAGGAAGACATGCTCGCCGCCTTCGGCGAAGCTGATCATGCCGAGCGAGCTCATGCCCCATTCGCAAACCATCTTGCGGGCCAGGCTGGTGGCTTGCCGGATGTCGCCGGCGGCGCCGTTCGAGATGTCGTTGGTGAACATCTCCTCGGCGATGCGGCCGCCCATGGTGACGGCGAGGAGGTCGAGGGCTTCTTTTTGTTGGGTGGAGTATTTGTCGCCCTCGGGGAGATACATCGTCGCGCCGAGGTAGGGTCCGCGCGGGATGATGGTGACCTTGTGGAGCGGGCTGGTGTGCTCAAGAAGGACATTGAGGATCGCGTGGCCGGCTTCGTGCCAGGCGGTGGAGATTTTCTCGCGTTCACTCATGGCCATCGAGCGGCGTTCCTTGCCCCAGCGGACCTTGTCGCGGGCTTCTTCGAGTTCACGCATGGTGACGGCTTTGAGGCCTTTTCTGGCGGCGAGGAGGGCGGCTTCGTTGAGGACATTCGCGAGTTCCGCGCCGGAGTAGCCGGGCGTGCCGCGGGCGAGGACGCCGAGATCGACGCCTTCGGCGACCTTCACTTTTTTCGCGTGGACTTTGAGGATTTCCTCGCGGCCTTTGACATCGGGTAGCGAGACGGTGACCTGACGGTCAAAGCGGCCGGGACGCAGGAGCGCCGGGTCGAGAACATCGGGGCGGTTCGTGGCGGCGATGATGATCACACCTTCTTGGGTGTCGAAGCCGTCCATCTCGACGAGGAGTTGGTTGAGAGTCTGCTCGCGCTCGTCGTGTCCACCGCCCATGCCGTGCCCGCGGTGGCGACCGACGGCGTCGATTTCATCGATGAACATCAAGCAGGGCGCGGATTTTTTGCCCTGCTCGAACATGTCGCGGACGCGCGAGGCACCGACGCCGACGAACATTTCCACGAAGTCCGAACCACTGATCGAGAAGAACGGCACATCGGCCTCACCGGCGATGGCACGGGCGAGGAGGGTTTTGCCGGTTCCCGGGGAGCCGACCATGAGGATGCCCTTCGGAATGCGGCCGCCGAGTTTTTGGAATTTTTTGGGATCTTTGAGGAATTCGACGAGTTCCTGCACCTCGTCCTTCGCCTCCTCGACGCCGGCGACATCCTTGAAGGTGATGCGGTTTTTATCCTTCGAGAGCATGCGGGCTTTCGACTTGCCGAAGTTGAACGCGCCCTTGCCCGCCATTTTGATCTGCGAGCGGAAGAAGAAATAGAGGATGACCAAAAATAAAACGATCGGCAGGAAGCTCACGATGGCCGAAGCGAGGAGGTCGGTTTTCGGCGTGATGGCCGGGGTGATGCCTGCGTCGCCGAGGACTTTTTCGATCTCGGAGCCGTTGAACTGCGTGAAGATCGGAGTGCGGAATTGCATCGGCACTTCCTCGCCGGTGGCGGGCGACGGGAGCTTCACTTTGCCCTCGAAATACTGGGTGTTGCGTCCCTCCTCGACCACGAGCTGGAGCGGGGCGTCGGCGGACACCACGATCTTGCCCTGCTTCACGAGTTCGATAAAGCGCGGGTATTGGATTTGCTGGATCTGGGCAAAATTGTTTCCGCGGAAAAGAAACGCACCGCCGATGAGGGCGAAGGCGATGGCGAAGAGAACAAGGCCACGCCAGTTGAGTTGAGGATCTTGACCACCGCCTTGGCGCTGGCGGTTGTCATTGGATGGCTTCGGGTTTTCGTCTGACATTCGCGCAACCTTCGCGCAAGATGCCTGCTTGGCAAATGCAAAAAACTCCCACTGATCGGGCCCTGGTCGCCTCCATTCACGATGTCAGCCCATCGACCCGGCTCCAAACGGAGCTGATTCTCGAGGATTTGCGCGGGTTGGGTTGCGCCAAAACCTCGCTCCTCGTGATCCCCAACCACCACCGGCGCGGGAGGATTTCGGCGGATGCTGAGTTTCTCGACTGGCTGAAAGCGCGGCTCGCGGAGGGGCATGAAGCGGTGCTTCACGGGTATTACCACCTGCGCAGACAAAAACCGGGCGACGGTCTCGCTAAAAAACTGGTGACGCAGAGCTATACCGCCGGGGAGGGCGAGTTTTTTGATCTGGAGCGCGAGGCGGCGGCGCGACTTTTGCGGGATGGGCTGAGCGAATTCGCTGCTGCGGACATCACGCCGGCGGGATTCATCGCTCCGGCGTGGCTCCTCGGAGACGCCTCGGAAACGGCGGTGCGCGAGGCGGGATTCGACTACACCACACGGATCGCAACTTTGGTGGATTTCAAAAACGGAGTCACGCACCGCTCGCGGAGTTTGGTTTGGAGCGTGCGGGCGAGCTGGAGGCGGGTTTGCAGCCTGGCGTGGAACCGAGCTTTATTTCTTGCCACCAAATCCTCCCCTCTTCTTCGCATCGGCATCCATCCGCCGGACTGGAATCATCCAGCAATCCGGCGCCAGATTTTGGCCCTCACCCGTGCGGCGCTTGCCGACCGCGAGGCGATGACCTATCAGCAATGGCTGCTCCGGCAGAGGAGCCTCCGATGAACCGCCCGACAACACGAACCGACCTTCACATCCACTCGCGTCACAGCACGCGCGCTGCGGATTGGGTCCTTCGGCGTCTGGATTTTCCGGCGAGCGCGTCGGATCCGCTCGAGCTTTACGGGATGCTGCGCGCGGCCGGGATGCGGTTTGTCACGCTCACGGATCAAAACACGATCCAAGGTTGTCTCGAGATTGCCCATATGCCGGATGTGATCCTTGGCGAGGAAGTCGCCACAGTTTTCCCAGAGGACGACTGCCGCATTCATGTGCTTGTGTGGGGCCTCAGCGAGGCTCAACACCGCGAGATCGAGAAGGCCCGCGAGAGCATTTACGACCTCCAAGCCTACCTCTTCGCCCAAAACCTCGCCCACTCGGTTGCGCACCCCTTTCACAGCCTGAATGGAAAACTCGGCGCGCTGCATCTGCAAAAACTCGCGCTGATGTTCCGTCATTTCGAAGGCAT
>JBMTBF010000204.1:0-3217 GCA_049429585.1 Terrimicrobiaceae bacterium
GCGTTGCGTTCGATGGCCTCCTTGGCCTGCGCGAGTTCGATCTCGTTCTCCTTGTGCCGGGTGATGTTCAGCATTTGCACCATCATCGTGCCGGGGAATTCCTCGAATTTGGTAAGAAAAACATCCGTGAACAACCGCCCGCCATCCGGCGCGGGAAATTCCAAATCCATGCAGCGCGAGGGGAGCGCGCCGGAGACCACATCCTCCCACGCCTTCCGGAAAACCTCGTGGTTCGACTCGACGAGGTTTTCGTCAAGCCGCCGTCCGACGAAATCCTCGGCGGGGCGCTGGAAAATATTCAGAAGCGCCGGATTCAGGCAAATCCACGCGCCATTCGCATCCAGCAAGCCGTGGCCTAGGTAGGATTTCCAGCACCACTCGGGCAAGGCAGGCGTCGTTTTCACTCCTTCAAGCGAACCAAAAGATCCCCGGTGTCCACGGCATCGCCGGCCTTGGCGAAAATCTCACCGATCACTCCGGCTGCGGGCGCGTAGAGTGTCGTCTGCATTTTCATCGCCTCGAGCGTGAGGATTTTGTCGCCCTTCGCCACGCGCGCGCCGACACCGACATCAAGTGAACTGACCATGCCGGGAATCGGCGCACCGACCTCGTTCGACTTCGACGCATCCGCCTTCGACCTTGCGGCGGCTTTGGTTTTGAGCGAGCGGTCGACCGCCGTGGCCTCGCGCGGCATGCCATTGAACTCGAAGGAAACAATGCGGCGGCCGTCCTTCGCCGGCTCGCCGACATTGATGAGCTTCACGAACAGCGTCTTGCCCTGCTCGATATCGATGGCGATTTCCTCGCCGGATTTGAGGCCGTAGAAAAACGCGGGAGTGGGGAGTTTCGAGACATTCCCGTATTCGCGCGTGATCTTCCAGAAATCAGCGAAGACGCCGGGATACATGAGGTGGCTGTAAAGATCGTCCTCGGTCGGTTCGCGCTTGAGCTTCGCAGCGAGTTCGGCACGGACCTCGTCGAGATCGACCTTCGGCGCACGCGCTTTCGCGGGCTTGGATTTTCCGAGCACGACTTCGACGAGTTTTTTCGGCCAGCCGCCCATCGGCTCGCCAAGTCCTCCCGCGAGCATGTCCTTCACCGACTCGGGGAACGCCGTGCCAGGCTCGAGATTCAGCACATCGGCGGGCTTGATGCCGCGCGTGAAAAGGAAGAGCGCCATGTCGCCCACCACCTTGCTGGAGGGCGTCACCTTCACGATGTCGCCGAAGAGTTGGTTCACCTCCGCGTAGCAGCGCGCAATCTCGGGCCAGCGGTGCGAGAGGCCCATGCTGGCGGCTTGTTCCTTGAGGTTCGTGAACTGCCCGCCGGGCATCTCGTGCACATAGACCTCCGCGCTGCCGGTGCGCGGCGAGGTGTCGAACGGCGCGTAGAAATTTCGCACCTGCTCCCAGTAATCGGCGAATTCCTCGAGCGCCCCGAGATCCAGCCCGGAGTCACGCGGCGTGTTTTGGAGCGCGGCGACGAGGCTGTTGAGGTTCGGCTGTGAGGTCGAGCCGGACATCGACGAGATCGCGGCGTCCACCACATCCACCCCGGCCTCGGCGGCCATGAGGAGCGAGGCGGAATTCACCCCGCTCGTGTCGTGGGTGTGGAAATGAACAGGCAGGGACACCTCCTCGCGGAGAGCCTTGATAAGGGCGCGGGCGGCGAAGGGACGGCACAGGCCGGCCATGTCTTTTACCGCGAGGATGTGCGCTCCCATTTTTTCCAACTCCTTCGCGAGGCCGATGTAGTATTTCAGCGAATACTTCGTGCGCTTCGGATCAAGGATGTCGCCGGTGTAGCAGACCGTTCCCTCGCAAATGCCGTGCGTGTGTTTGCGCACCGCTTCCATCGCGGAACGCATGTTCGGCAGGTCGTTCAGCGAATCGAAAATCCGGAAGATATCCATGCCGCACTCGGCGGAGTGTTTGATGAAACCAGCCACGACATTCGGCGGGTAGTTCGAGTAGCCGACGGCGTTCGAGCCGCGCAGGAGCATCTGGAAGCAGATATTCGGAATCCGCTCCCGTAACTGCCGGAGGCGGTCCCACGGGTCCTCGTAGAGGAAACGCATCGAGGCGTCGAAGGTCGCCCCGCCCCACATTTCCACGCTGAAAAGCCCGGCCGAGCGCCGCGCCACGGCATCAGCCACGGCGAGCATGTCGTAGCTGCGCACGCGCGTGGCGAGGAGCGATTGGTGCGCATCACGGAAAGTTGTGTCGGTGAAAAGCAGGCGCTTCTGCTTGCGCGTCCACTCGGCGAATTTCTCGGGTCCAAGCTCGAGCAAAAGCTGGCGCGTTCCCGGCGGCGGGGCCTGCTTGCCGTCGTAACTAGGCCGCCGCGCGGGCTCGAGCGGCGTGGAAATGCGGTGACCTTTGGCCTGCGGGTTGCCGTTCACAATCACATCGGCGAGGAACGAGAGCAGGCGCGAGGCGCGGTCGCGGCGGGGCTTGAATTCGAACAACGACGGCGTGGTGTCGATGAGCGTGGTCGTCGCTTTGCCCGAGGCGAATTCGGGATTGAGGATGACATTTTCGAGGAACGGAATGTTCGTCTTCACGCCGCGAATACGGAATTCGCGGAGCGCGCGGAGCATCCGCTGGAGCGCCATCGGAAAGGTCTGCCCGCTCGTGGTGACCTTCGTCAAAAGCGAGTCGTAGAACGGCGTGATCACACTGCCGGTCGTGCCCATGCCGCTGTCGAGGCGGACGCCAAAACCCGCCGCGCTGCGGTAGGTGACGATCTTGCCGTAGTTCGGCATGAATTTGTTCGCGGGATCCTCGGTGGTGATGCGGGCCTGGACGGCAAAGCCATTGCAGGGAACTGCGTCCTGCTGTGGCAGCGCGAGCTCGGGGCCGTGTAAGGACGCGCCGGCGGCAACGAGGATTTGGGAGCGCACGAGGTCGATGCCGGTCACCTGCTCGGTGACGGTGTGCTCGACCTGGATGCGGGGGTTCATCTCGATGAAGAACCACTCTTTTTTATCCACATCGTAGAGGAACTCGATCGTGCCGGCGTTGTTGTAGCCGATGCCGGCGGCGAGACGCACGGAGGCCTCGCAGAGGTCGCGGCGCACGCCGGGGTCGAGGTCCACCGAGGGTGCGATTTCGACCACCTTCTGGTGGCGGCGCTGGACGGAGCAGTCGCGCTCGTGGAGGTGGAGGACATTGCCGTGGCGGTCGCCGAGGATTTGCACCTCGATGTGCTTCGCGCG
>JBMTBF010000205.1:0-3179 GCA_049429585.1 Terrimicrobiaceae bacterium
CGCCTCAGCAAGGAAATCGGCCAACTTCGCGCTCAAAAGCTCGACTCCGCCGAACTCGAGGCGCAGGTCAAAAAAATCTCCGCCGACATGGAGCAGGCGTCCGCCGAGGCCGAGTCGCTTTCTGAGAAACAGCGTGAGATTCTCCTTAATCTCCCAAATATCCCTCAAGACGATGTGCCGGCTGGAAAAGACGCGGCGGACAATCCCGTTGTCCGAGTTCATGGCGAAAAGCCATCCATCGAAAATCCCAAAGACCATGTTGCGATCGCCGAGGCGCTCGGTTTGATCGACTCCGAGCGGGCCACGAAGATCAGCGGGAGCGGATTTGCCGTCTACACCGGTCCCGGTGCCAGGTTGGAGCGCGCGTTGATCAATTTCCTGATCGACTTGCACACCCGGAATCACGGCTACACCGAGGTGGCGACACCATTTGTCGTCCGCCGCGATTGCATGGTTGGCACCGGGCAGTTGCCGAAATTCGAGGAGGATATGTATGGCGTGGACGGCGGCGGGCTTTTCCTTGTCCCCACCGCCGAGGTGCCGGTGACCAATCTCCGCCGGGAGGAAATTCTGAAAGCCGCCGAGCTTCCGGTGAAATATGCCGCCTACACACCCTGCTTCCGGCGCGAGGCAGGATCCGCCGGACGGGAAACGAAAGGCCTGATCCGCATGCACCAGTTCGACAAGGTCGAGTTGGTGAAAATCTGCGCGCCGGAAAATTCCAACGCCGAACTCGAGTCGCTTACCGCCGATGCCGAGCGTGTTCTGCAGGCCCTCGGGTTGCATTACCGCGTGATCGTTCTTTGCACGGGCGACATGGGATTCGGCTCTGCCAAAACCTACGACATTGAGGTCTGGGCTCCCGGCCAGAATGCCTACCTTGAGGTTTCGAGTTGCTCGAATTTCGAGGACTACCAGGCGCGCCGCATGAACCTTCGCTTCAAGGGGGAGGATGGCAAAAACCGTTTCTGCCACACGCTTAATGGTTCCGGAACGGCGCTGGCCCGCCTTTATGTCGCCCTGCTCGAGAACGGCCAGCGGCCCGACGGTTCGGTCGAGCTGCCAGCGGCTCTCGAGCCGTATTTCGGTGCGCGTGTCATCACAAAATAAAATTCCGCCACCCGCCGATCCCCTGTGGATGTCGGTGTCCTCGTCGCTCGCGGATATTCCAAAGTCCCGAAAGATGCTGGTCGGTGTTTCCGGCGGGCGTGATTCGATGGTGTTGTTGGATGCCTTGCTGAAATGCGGATTCACCAATCTGGTGGTTTGCCATTTGAACCACACCCTTCGCGGGCGAAGTGCCTCCGCGGACGAGCGGTTTGTAACGCGTGAAGCCGTTCGGCGGGGATTGCGGGTGGAAATCGCCAGGTCGCGGACGGCCGATTTTGCAAAGGAAAACTCCCTGTCGATCGAGTTGGCTGCGCGCGAGCTTCGTTATGCGTTTTTCCAGGAGTGTGCAAAACGGACGCGGTGCCGGATTTTACTTCTCGCCCATCACGCAGACGATCAGGTCGAGACTTGCTTGTTCAACTTCCTCCGGGGGACCGGTGCCGCCGGGTTGGGGGGGATGAAGCCAATCGCTAAGCGTGGTTCGATGACCATACGAAGGCCCATGCTCGGTGTGACTCGTGCTGAAATCCTAGATTATCAAAAGCAGCACGGGATTCGATTCCGCGAAGATGCCTCGAACGCTGAAATCCGTCACACCCGCAACAAACTCCGTCTCCATATCATCCCCTCGATCGAGGAGGCGATGGGCCCATCGTTTCGACATGCGATCCTTCGTGCGGCAGACATTTTGCGCTCGGAGGACGAATGGATGACCGGCCTTACACCCCAGCCAGGCGAGAAACTTTCGCTCAAGGCCCTGCGCCAAATGCATCCCGCCGCCCAAGCCCGATTGGTGCTGGCTTGGCTTAAAATCCACGACATCCCCGAAGCCGGATTCAAGGAAACGAACCGGGTGCTGTCACTTTTAGACATCTCCAACCCGGCCAAAGTGAATCTTCCCGGCGACTGGCACGCTCGGCGCCGGGCCGGGGTGCTGTTTTTGGTAAGGAGTAGCCGGTGACGCTCCGCAACGCGTTGCTGGTTGGATTGATGGCGGCGCGGGCGAATCTCCTTCCGGGCCTGCTTTTGCAGGGGGTCATGGGATGCGTCCTCGCCCTGTATCTTTTCCACGATGGCACGAAGGCGTTCTTCCAGCTTGCGGGGGAGTCGAGGGAGGAATTGGGGGTCGTCTTTGCCATGCTTGCCTACACATTTTCGGGAGCGCTCCTACCCGAGATTCTGAGGGTCGTTCTTTTTCAACACGGCAGAATCAACGCCGGAAACATCAAACGTTTCGCCTCGATGGCGCCCCTCTGGATCGTCATGGCATCGCTTGTGGATTTTTTTTACAGCGCGCAGAATGAATGGTTCGGACCGGGCAATGATTTTTCCACTGTGGCGAAAAAGGTTTTGGTGGACCAGTTCCTCTACAGCCCGATCCTTGCGACGCCGATCATCACGGGATATTTCCTCCTGCATGCCGGGGGATTTCGAAAAGCGGCATTCGCCTCGGTTTTTCATCCCCGGTTTCTCACCGAAAACCTCCTGCCGGTCCAGTTGGCCTCCTGGATGATCTGGTTTCCGGGTGTCACCTTTGTCTACATCATGCCACCGCCCCTGCAGATTCCTGTTGCCGTTCTTGTGCACACCTTCTGGGTCCTGATCCTGACCACGATCAGCGAGCGCAAGTGAGGCGCTGCCGGTTTTTTCAAAATGCCTTTCCTTGGGTGGGGGGACGCGAAATACTCATGGCTCGTTTTTGATTTTTTCGCCATGCCAACCAAGAACTCCAAACCCAATCCCCGCCAATACTCCTCTGAAGTCTTCGATGGTCTCAGCCGCGCTCCCAGTCGGGCGATGCTTTACCCGGTCGGCTACAAGGAAAGCGATTTTTCCAAGCCGCAGGTCGGCATCGCTTCGACTTGGAGCATGGTGACGCCCTGCAATATGCACATCGACCAACTCGCCCGTGAAGCCGCTCTGGGAGTGGACTCCGCCGGTGGAAAGGCGACGATTTTTAATACCATCACGATTTCCGACGGCATCTCGATGGGAACTCAGGGAATGAAATACTCGCTCGTCTCCCGCGAAGTGATCGCCGACTCGATCGAAACGGTGGTCGGTTGCCA
>JBMTBF010000206.1:0-3169 GCA_049429585.1 Terrimicrobiaceae bacterium
TCGCCGTAGTTGACCTGCATGTCGGCGTCCTCGAAGAGGAGTCGGCCGCCGTGGGATTTCTTAAGATTGCGAATGGTCAGCATGGACGGGGGAGTAGACAGGTGAACGGCCTCCGAATCAAGCGGGGTGCGAGGTCTGTTTTCGGGAGGAGTAGATCTGGCAGCGGCGAGGTTTTTCCCCCTCGACAGAGGTGGGCGTGGGTCTATGGTTCGGCAGGCGATGAAATTCGAAGACTGGCCGGAAGAATGGCAGGAGTGGGTGAAACTCACCCCGCTCGAGCGTTTCCGCGAAAGCGAGAAAATCTTCGCCAATTACTTGGCCATGGGAGGTTCCCTTGATCCCGACCCCGATCCGACAAGTCCTTTCTACGATCCAGAAACATCAAGTTCAGGCATTGCTTATGGGCGGCCAGGCTTGCGTGTTTTACGGCGCGGCGCAGTTTAGCAAAGACATCGATTTTCTCATCCTCGCGGAGCGGGAAAATTTCGATGGTCTGCATCGTGCGCTGGAGGATTTGCAGGCGAGGCGAATCGCTGTTCCGCCGTTCAGTCCCGAGGTTTTGGCGCGCGGGCATGCTGTCCATTTTCGCTGTTCCGTTGCGGGAGTGGAGGGCTTACGGGTGGATGTGATGGTGAAACTCCGGGATTTTGATGGATTTCATGAACTCTGGGAGCGAAGGACGACAATTTCCGAGGAACAGGGTGGGCAAATTCACCTGCTATCGATTCCCGATTTGGTCAAAGCCAAGAAAACCCAACGCAGCAGGGATTGGCCGGTCATTGAGGCTTTGGTGGAGGCGCATTACGAAGCCATGCATGAGAATTCAAACCGCGAATGCCTCGAATTCTGGTTTCTCGAATCACGCTCGCCCGATCGGCTTGTCGATCTTTGCGCCCGGTATCCAGAGGAGGCTGCGGTATTTGCTGTAAGGCGTCCGCTTTTGGCGTTGGCTTCCCGCGGAGATTTTTCCGAGCTGGGTAAGGAACTCGACTCCGAAAAACGACTCGAACAAGAAAAAGACCGCATCTACTGGGAGCCGCTCAAGCGCGAGATGGAGGAGTTCCGCCGCGCCGAACGCGAGGCGGCTTGGGACGGTGGCGCGGCTTAGAATTTCTGGTTGATGGGGAGTGAATGGGATTTGGAAGGGGCGCTGGAGAGGCACTTCGGGCACGCGGGGTTTCGCGAGGGCCAGCGGCGTGTGATCGAAACCCTCCTCGCGGGGCGACACGCGCTGGCGATCTTTCCCACGGGGGCGGGGAAGTCGCTTTGCTACCAACTCCCTGCCGTTCTTCTCGACGGACTCTCCATCGTCGTTTCGCCGTTGATCGCGCTGATGAAGGATCAGGTCGACGCCCTGCGGAAGCGCGGCATCGCCGCCGCAAGGCTGGATTCCACACTTTCGGCGGAGGAGACGGCGGAAGTGCTTGACGCCATTTCCTCAGGGACTCTCAAGCTGCTTTATGTGGCCCCAGAGCGGTTTTCCAGCGAGGCGTTTATCGCGCGTCTCCGCAAAAATCCTCCCGCCCTGCTCGCGATCGACGAGGCCCATTGCATTTCCGAGTGGGGTCACAATTTCCGCCCCGACTACCTCCGCCTCGCCGCATTGGCCAAAAAACTCCGCATCCCCCGCGTGCTGGCGCTCACCGCCACGGCGACTCCCGCTGTGGCCGAGCAAATCCGCAAAGGCTTCGGCATCCGCCGCGACGACTGCACCACCACTTCGTTCCACCGCAGGAACCTTTCGATCCATGTCGCACCTGCCTCTAACACGGAGCGGCTCGGGATTTTGGTCGAACGCCTTCGCGACCCCTCACGGCATCCGGCGATTGTTTATGTCACGCTCCAGAGCACGGCGGAACAAGTCGCCGCGCATTTGAAATCCTGCGGGCTCTCCGCGCGGGCCTACCACGCCGGAATGGCCGACGAAGTTCGCGCTTCGGCGCAGGACGACTTCATGCAGGGCCGATGCGACATCATCGTCGCCACGATCGCATTTGGCATGGGCATCGACAAATCGGACATCCGATCGGTCATCCATTTCAACCTTCCCAAGACCCTCGAGAACTATCAGCAGGAAATCGGCCGCGCGGGCCGTGACGGCCTGCCTTCACACTGTGAAATGCTCGCCTGCGCGGACGATCTCATCGTGCTTCGGAATTTCATCCTTGGCGACACGCCCGACGAGCCATCGCTCCGCCGGTTGGTCGACCACCTGCTCCGCCAAGGCGAGGAATTCGACATCAGCCGCTACGACCTGTCCCGCACCACGGACATCCGCCAGCTCGTTCTTGAAACCGTGATCGCGCACCTCGAGAAGGAACGGCTCCTCGAGCCCGGCGGGATGTTTCACTCCCGCTTCCAGATTTCCTTCAGGCATCACGAGGACCGCGTCATCGCCGGCCACTCGCCCGCCCGCCAGCGTTTCCTGAAATCCCTCTTCGACTCGGCGAAACGCGGGACCCGCCTTCTCACTCTCGATGTGGATTCCTCTGCCGCTACCATCGGCGAATCGCGCGACCGGATCGTGAAGGCGCTCCGCTATCTCGAGGAATCCGGCGATATCGAGCTGAAGCCCGCCGGACTCCGTCACCGTTTCCGGCTTCTGCCTGCGGCGAAAACCCGCACGCCCCATGAGGTCGCGAGTTGGCTTTATGAAATTTTCACCAACCGCGAGGCGCGCGATCTGGAGCGGCTCGATGGCATTGTCGCCTTCGCCACCGGCCCTGGCTGCCTTACCGTCCGACTCCTCGCCTACTTCGGAGAAAAAATGCAAAACCCGTGCGGCCATTGCGGTGTTTGCGAGGGCGCCGCGACACAACCCCTGACTGCGTCTCCGATTCCCGAAATCACAGCTGCCGACCTCGCGGCCATCCAATCCCTCCGCGCCGAAGGCCATGCCGCACTGCGTGGCAAGCGTGCACTCGCGCGGTTTCTCTGCGGCCTCACCAGTCCCGCCACCACCCGCGACCGTTTGACTCGCCACGATGCCTTTGGAATGCTCGAAACCGTCCCTTTTTCCGCCGTGCTGGAGCATCTGGAAGCTTCCCTATAGCCAGCCCTAAAATTTTTTTAAAAAAAATATTGCGCCCCGGAAGAGGGTGTGAGAACTTGAACTCGTTCTGGGGGGAACAGCAGGCCGTCGTAACTTTCGTTGCGGCGGCCTGCAACT
>JBMTBF010000207.1:0-3153 GCA_049429585.1 Terrimicrobiaceae bacterium
GGCAGATCGAGGGATCGAGTTTTTGGCTCGCTGCCATGCCCTGCGCTTTGTCTTGGAAAACATCGCAGATCGCCACGACCTCGACTTGATGTCCCAAAATCTTTGCCGCGTCCTTGAAGTTGCTGAGAGCGCCCCTGCTCCTGCCGCCGCAACCGATCACCGCCACCTTGAGCGTCTTTCCAGACGGCGCGGTTTGGGCTTTTGAGGAGAGAATGCCGAAGGCTCCGATGCCGGCGGCGGCAAATGCCGTATCGCGCAGGAATTTCCGGCGTGTCAGCGAGGAGGATGTGGGTTGGATGATATTATGAGGTGTGTTGTTCTGCATGATAACCAGTTCCTTTCTAATAATTTTTGGGTTCAAGCGTCCATGACCCAGCCGGATCGGTAGGGCTTAGTCAGGAAGGCGTTTGCGGCGTCGTTGTTTGTGATGATCCCGTTTGAGCCATCGTAAGTGAGTTCTGAACCAGCACGGAAGGCCGCGAGGCCGAGGGCGAGCGTTTCGATCATATTAGAGCCATAATCGAAGTTGCAGGAGGTGTTCGCGGGATTCCCATTTTTGCAGGCCTCGGTCCACTCTCCGAAAAAACTCGGAATGAGCGGGGTGGCATCGGCCTTCGTCTTTGGGGTGAAGTAGCTCAAATCGGCATCCTTCCCGTAGGGGAGGAGCACTCTGTTGTCGAAATCAGCCAGTAGGAAGCCTTGGTCGCCCTTGAAAAGAGCGCCATTTCTGAATTTCTCGAGATCAATCCACTCAGCTGGGACGGATGGTTGCTTGCCACCCTGATGCCAAACAACACGCACCTCGTCGCGCCATGAATTGGCAGGAACTGTAAACATGGCGCTGAGCTCCAGTGGAGTGATGGCAGGATTGTAGGCTTCGCTCGAGACCGCTTTGATTTTGGAAGGAAGCGAGGCGTCCAGCGCGTTCCAAGCGATATCAAACACGTGGCTCCCCCAATCGCCGGCGTAGCCCATGCCGAAGTCCCAGTATTTATTGTATGCTTGGCATCCAAGGCCGGGTTTTTGGCTGTATTTGAAATATTCAGGGTTGTAGGGATGATCTGGAGAAGGGCCGAGCCATAGATCATAGTTGAGATGTGCCGGAGGAGAGCCGTCAGCAGGAGCGTAACCGGAGGGAACGGCCCAGCGAGAAGTTCCCCATGCGTGCACTTCTTTAAGATTACCAACGGCACCCGATTGAATCATGTCGCGCACGCGGGTGACATTTGGGAAAGCATGGCGGAAGGTGCCTACTTGAGTCGCCAGCTTGGATTTGTTTTCCAGGTATTTTTTACGAATCGTGCGGGCCTCATTGACCGTGATCGCAAGCGGTTTCTCCATGAAGACGTGGAGGCCGCGGTTCAGCGCCCAGCAAGTGATGAATGCATGGGTGTGATCAGGCGTGCAGCAAATGATGGCATCGAGCCCCTTGTGATCGAGGCACTTTCTCCAGTCTTCATAGGTCGCCGCGCCCGGGAACTCGGCAAGCCCCTTGGCGAGGTTGTTTTTGTCGACATCGCAAATGGCAACGATGTTTTCGTGCTTGAGCCAATTGTAGTGCTGGCTGGCACGGCCCCATGCACCAATCATGGCGATGTTCAGTCGGTTATTGGGAGCATCCGCTCCGAAAAGCCGGGTGCGGGGCAGAAACATGAGTCCAGCGCCGGTGGCGACGGCTCCGGCTAGGAATTTGCGACGGGATACAGGGGAGATTGGTTGTGTCATTAGAACTAAATGATCAACCATTCATCGTCCAACCGGAGCGATACGGCTTGGTGAGGAAGGCGTTCGCGGCGTCGTTGTTGGTGATGCGGCCTGCAGCGCCATCATAGAGGAGTTCCTCTTTGGCACGGAAGGCGGCCAAGCCGAGGCACATCGATTCGATCATGTTGGCGCTGTATTCGAAGTTGCAGGAGGTCTCGGAGGGCTTGCCGTTCTTGCAGGCGGCAGTCCATTGCTTCTGGAAGTTGCCGAGATTGGAGGTCACTTCGTTTTCCGGGCGCGGCTTGAAGTAGGTCATATCGGCATTGCCGCCGAATGGAATGATCAGGCGGCTTGTGAAATCACAAACGATATAGCCCTTGTCTCCCTTGAAGAGGGCTCCATGGGAGATCTTGTTGAGGTCGATCCAATCCGATGGGGACTTCGGCATGGAGCCGCCCTGGTGCCATGCCACACGAATCTTGTCGCGCCATGAGTTGGCCGGATAAATAAAAGATGTCATTAGATTCACAGGGGTGACATCCGGGTTGAATGCTTCCGGCGACTCGGATTTGACAGATGTAGGCAAGTCGGCATCGATCACATTCCACACGATATCCATGGTGTGGCTGCCCATGTCGCCCATTTGACCAATCCCGAAGTCCCAATACATGTTCCACGAAAGGCAATCGGAGGCGAAGTAGCCCGGGTTGTAGGGATGCTCCGGGGATGGGCCGAGCCAAAGGTCGAAGTTCAGATGGTCAGGCGCGGGGCCGGCGGCGGGGAGGTAGCCGGGCTTCGGAAATTTGCGGTTTCCCCAAGCGTGGACTTCCTTGAGATTGCCGATGGCGCCGTCATGCACCAGTTCGCGAAGGCGGTTGAAGTTTGGTTCGGCGTGGCGTTGCATCCCGACCTGGGTGGCGAGCTTGTTTTTCTTGCCAAGGTAGTTTGCGCGAACCGTTCGGGCCTCGTTCACGGTGATCGCCAGCGGTTTTTCCATGTAGATGTGGTAACCACGGTTGAGGGACCAGTTGGAAATGAAGGCGTGGGTATGATCCGGGGTGCAGCAAAGAACGGCGTCGATGCCCGGATGGTCAAGGCACTTGCGCCAGTCCTCATAGGCCTTGGCCTGGGGAAATTGTGCCATGCCTTTTGCAAGATGGTTTTTATCAACATCGCAAACGGCGATCACATTTTCGTCCTTCAGTGTGCCGTAGTGGGCGCAAGCGCGCTTCGCCGCTCCAATCAAAGCCACATTCAAGCGGTTGCTGGGTGCGTCCGCCCCAAAGAGGCGGGTGCGGGGAAGGAACATGAGTCCGGCTCCGGTGGCGGCGGCTCCGGCAAGGAATCTGCGACGGGAAATGGTATTCATCTGGGGGTTGGACTGGGTGAGCAGTGGTTTGTTCATCGTTTTTTTCGAGGGATGTGTCTGGAGGTTTAGTTTTTGATGTC
>JBMTBF010000208.1:0-3144 GCA_049429585.1 Terrimicrobiaceae bacterium
CGCCGCCTCGTCGCTCGCCCTCACGATTTTCTGGGGAACGGTCACTGGCGGGCGCCTCCTCTTCGCCTCGATCGACCGCTGGTTACCCGAGGACCGCGTCTTTTGCATCCTGCCCTTGGTCATCCTCGCCTCGTTTTGCCTCACCCCGCTCCTGCCTGCGAAGTCGCCACTCCCCGGCCTCGCCGCCTTCACGCTCGCGGGTCTCGGTTGTTCCGCCATGCTCCCGCTCCTCATCAGCTTCGGGCAAAAACAAATGCCCGCCATCGCAGCGTCCGCCGCCGGGTTGCTCATCGCCTTCTACCAACTCGGCTACGGCCTCGCCGCCTTCGGCGTCGGCCCCCTCGAAAGCCTCCTCAAGCTCCAACTCCCTCATATTTTCGCCGCCACCACGCTCCCCGCCGTGGCCCTTGCCGCCCTTGCTTTCTCCCTTGCGCGCCGGCATTGACATCCGATCCACAGACAACCATCAAACATCCCATGTTCAACGATCCCGAATCCCTCCGAATCCAAGCCCGCGATGAAGGCAAGGAGGATTGGTCGTTGTGGGGGCCGTATCTCAGCGACCGGCAGTGGGGGACGGTGCGGGAGGATTACTCGGCGGATGGCGATGCGTGGACTTCGTTTCCGTTCGATCATGCCCGCTCGCGGACCTACCGGTGGGGTGAGGATGGGTTGCTCGGCATCTCGGACAACAATGGTCTGCTGAACTTCGCGCCTGCGTTTTGGAACGGCAAGGATCCGATTTTGAAGGAGCGGGCCTTTGGGCTTTCGAACCCGCAAGGCAACCATGGCGAGGACATCAAGGACTACTTCTACCATGTGCTGAACACGCCGACGCACTCGTTCATGCGGGGCCTCTACAAATACCCGCAGGCCGAGTTTCCCTACCGTCAACTGATCGAGGAAAATGCCCGCCGCTCGCGTGAGGAGCTGGAATACGAGTTGGTCGATACCGGGATTTTTAATGAGGGCCGCTACTTCGACATTTTCGTCGAGTATGCGAAGGAATCGCCCGAGGACCTTGCGATCCGCCTGCGCATCATCAACCGCGGGCCGGACGCCGCACCGTTGACTGTTCTGCCGACGCTGTGGTTTCGCAACACCTGGGCTTGGGACGAAGCGGCGAAGGACAAACCGGGCATCCACCTGCTGCCGGGCGGGCATGCGGTGGTGGCGGATGTCGCTGGGCTGCCGGAATACCACCTCTATGCCGATGGCGCGACGGAGTGGATTTTCACCGAGAACGAGACGAACACCCAACGGCTTTACAATTCGCCGAACAAGGCCGCGCATGTGAAGGACGCCTTCCACGACTACATCGTCGATGGCCGCGCGGATGCCATCAACGCCGCGAAGATCGGCACGAAGGCGGCTGTGGTTTACCGCCACACGCTCCAACCTGGCGAGGAGTGGACGATCCGCCTGAGGCTCTGCCGTCCGCCGAAGCCCGAGCCGTTCGGCCTCGTCTTCGACCAGCTTTTCAAAGACCGCGAGGCGGAGGTGAATCAGTTTCAGCAATCGATCATTCCCGGCGTGCCCGAGGCATTATCGCATGTGATGCAGAGCGCGCTCGCCGGGCTTTACTGGTGCAAAAAATTTTACTGCTACCCGGTCACGCGCTGGCTGGAGGGCGATCCGACGATGCCCAAGCCACCCGCTGAGCGTTGGGCCGGTCGAAATGTCTTTTGGCGCGATCTCTATGCGAACGATGTCATTTCGATGCCCGACAGCTGGGAGTATCCCTACTTCTGCGCGTGGGATCTGATGTTTCAATCCGTCTCGTTTGCGTTCGCCGATTCCGCGACAGCCAAACGTCAAAACATGCTTCTGCAAGGCGAGCGCTACACTTCGCCGAGCGCCCAGCAACCGGCCTACGAATGGGCGCTCTCCGACGCCAATCCTCCCATCGGCGGTTGGGCGGCGTGGCGCATCTACTCGATCGAGCGCGGCGCGAAGGGAAAAGGCGACATGGTCTTTCTCAAAAAAGCCTTCAACAAACTCCTGCTCAACTACGGCTGGTGGGCGAACCGCGTGGACCAGACCGGCGACAATGTTTTCGAGGGCGGGTTCCTCGGGCTCGACAACATCGGTGTGTTCGACCGCCGCTACCCGCTGCCCGACGGCTCGCGGATCGCGCAGAGTGACGGCACCGCATGGATGGCGCAGTTCTGCCTCAGCATGCTCAACATCGCGGTCGAACTCTCGAAGGAATCGCCCGAATACGAGGACATCGCCGACAAGTTTCTCAATGATTTCATCTACCTCGCCGCCGCGATCAACTCGCCCGGCAAGGATGGATTCACGCTGTGGGACGAGGAGGATGGCTTTTACTACGATGTCCTCCGGCGCCCCGACGGCACCTCGGCCTATCTGAAAACCCGTTCCGTCGCCGGGCTCACGCCGCTTTTCGCGGTCGAGAGTTTCGACATGGAAACTGTGAAGCGCTCGCGGCTTTTGCAGAACCGCTACCAGTGGTTCAAAAAAAACCGCCCCGATCTCCTTAAGAATCTCGACCACCTTTCGAACCAGATCGATGGCCGCGCGCTCGTCTCGCTCGTTTCGCCCGAGCGCCTGCGCCGCATTTGCGAGCGGCTTTTCGACGAGAACGAATTCCTCTCGCCGCACGGCATCCGCGCCCTCTCGAAATTCTACGAGGCCAACCCCTACACCTTCACCGAGGGGGAGAAAACCGAGACGCTCGCCTACAGCCCCGCCGACAGCCCGGTGGCGATGTTTGGCGGGAACTCGAACTGGCGCGGCCCCGTCTGGATGCCGATGAATTTCCTCATCATCGAATCGCTCCAGAAATTCGGCTTCTACTTCGGCGACTCGTTCAAGGTGGAATTTCCCACAGGCAGCGGGGTCGAGATGAACCTCTGGGAGGTTTCGCTCGAGCTGCAAAAGCGCCTCGTCGGCATTTTTACGCGCGGCGCGGATGGCCGCCGTCCCTTCCAAGGCGGAGTGGAGCTTTTCAAAAACGACCCGCACTGGCGCGATCTGCTCCAGTTCAACGAATACTTCAACGGCGACAACGGCGCCGGCGTCGGAGCCAGCCACCAGACCGGCTGGACCGCCCTCGTCGCCAAGATGTGCCGCCAACTCCACACCGCCACCTCCACCCAAAACCCCTCGGCGGCGTAAGGG
>JBMTBF010000209.1:0-3113 GCA_049429585.1 Terrimicrobiaceae bacterium
CGGCGGCGAGGGTGGTCCAGCGCCAGTCGCCGGTTTCTTTTTGGATCGTGTAGAGCGTGGTCGAGCAGGGGTTGTGGAGCAGGCTGAAAAGCATCAGGCACACGGCGGTGAGGGTGGTCCAGCCGGCCGAAACGAGCATCGCGTGGAGCGCGCTGTCGTCGGCCTCGAACATCACCCCCGCGCTAGGCGCATCGGCCACGGGCGTTCCTGATACCAGAACGGTCAGCATCAAAATCGTCGGCACCACGATTTCGTTGGCGGGAATCGCGATCACATAGGCGAAAAGAATCACGCCGGTGAGTCCCATCACCCAGGCCAGAGGGTCGAGGGCTCCGATCGCCCACCAGGCGAGGCTGTGCCCGCCGGCGTTCACATTCGCCACGAGCCAGATCACCGCCCCAGCGGGAACGGCGAAAACCACCGCGCGCCAGAGGACGAACAGCGTGCGATCCACAAGAGAGGTGTGGAGCGTGCGAAGCAGGTTCGGGGGCCGGTAGGGCGGGAGTTCCAGGCTGAAGGTCGAAGACTCGCCTTTCAGCACGGTGCGCGAGAGAAGCCACGAGGACGCGAAGGCAAAAAGAAACCCCAGCACCGCCACGCAAAAAACAGATCCCGCGGCAACCACGCCTGCGAGCGCCGGCGGGGCGACCGCGCCGACGAAGACGGTGGCCATGAGGATTTGGGTGGGCCAGCGGCCGTTGCAGAGCGAGAAATTGTTCGTGAGGATCGCGATCAAGCGTTCCCGCGGGGAGTCGATGATGCGCGTGGCCACGACCCCGGCGGCGTTGCAGCCGAGGCCCATCGTCATCGTGAGGGCCTGTTTGCCGTGGGCGCCGGCTTTTTGAAACAGCCGGTCGAGGTTGAACGCCACCCGCGGCAGGTAGCCGAAATCCTCGAGCAGCGTGAACATCGGGAAAAAAATCGCCATTGGCGGGAGCATCACGCTCACCACCCAGGCACCGGAGAGATACATGCCATCGATTAAAAGTCCCGCCAACCAAGGCCACATGCCGAGCGCGAGCATTTGAGCCTTCAGCAAAGGATGCAGGGTATCCACCAAAAGCTCGGCAAGCATGCCGGACGGAACATTCGCGCCTTCGATCGTAAGCCAGAGAACAATGGCAAAAATCGACGCCATGGCAGGAATGCCGGTGAAGCGCCCAGTCAAAATCCGGTCGAGTCGTCTTTGCCAGGCAAGCCGTGAACCATCGCCACGCCGATGGACATGGGCCGAGGCCAAATCGGAGGCTTCCGTGCTCACCCGAGCGGCGATTTCATCCTGGAAGCGGGGACCCAGGTTCCAGCGCATCGCCTCGGCTTCCTTGAGAATGTCGTTGGGTGAAGTCATGCGGCGGATTCGAACTCCCCGTTTTTCAAGGCATCGACGATGCGCGGGTCGCCCTCGAGGAGACGCAATGCGATCCAGGCGGGGTTTTCCATGGCGGGATAGGCGAGGCGGAGTTTTTGGGCAAGGCCGTCCACGGCATCTCTGAGGCCGGGGGGCGTCATGTCAGGCACGCGGCGTTCGCAAACGAAAAGGCCCGTGGCGACATCGCGCACGGCCGCGAGCAATTCCTGCAAACCCTCGCCGCGCCGTGCCGCCGCGCCGACCACGGGGATTCCCAGATCCCGCGAGAGACCGCGCAGGTCGATGTCGATCCCGTGGGCGCGCGCTTCGTCCACCAAATTCACACAGAGCACGACCCGCGTGGTGATTTGGAGAATTTGCAGAAGAAGGATAAAATTTCGCTCGAGGCAGGTGGCATCAGCCACGACGAGCGTCACATCCGGTTTGCCGAACAGCAAAAACTCGCGTGACACCTCCTCGTCGGGTGTGGTTCCGAGGAGGGAATAGGTGCCGGGGAGGTCAACGATTTTGTAGCGTTTGCCATCGAGGTCGAAGGCCCCCTCGGCGCGGGTGACGGTTTTCCCCGGCCAGTTCCCCGTATGCTGGCGCAGGCCGGTGAGGAGGTTGAAGACCGTGCTCTTGCCGACATTCGGGTTTCCCGCAAGGGCGATGATGTGGTCGGCGCGGTCGATCTTGAGGCCGAGTCGGCGGAGTTCCGCGTGAGGCGTGGGACAGGTTTCGCAGGCCGAGGGTGCGCAGTTCGACATCGGTTCAAGCCTCCAAAAAAACCCGGTCCGCCTGCTCCCGGCGGAGCGCTACCATCGCTCCGCGCACCAAGTAGGCGGTCGGGCTTCCAAGCATGCTGTCGAATTCCCGCTCGACCCGCGTGCCGGGAACGAATCCCAGATCCAGCATCCGCCGCCGCTCACCACCCACCAGCGTCGCCGAAAGGCTCGCCACACGCCCGGATTCGCCGCGTTGTAGGGATGAGAGTGGCTTCACAGCAGGGGGCGCCTCGCAGGGTTCGACTTGGATTGCACCGGCAACAGCCAGCGGCAGGTCGCACACGCGGTTCTCGAGCGCCACACGCAAAAAATCCGCCCCGCGTTTCAAGATGCTCATCTTGGCCCCGGTCAAAATCCCGGCATCCGCCGCCTGCCGGTAAACACTCGCCGGCTCATCCTCGAGATGCATTACTTCCACCGACGAGCCTTCGGGCATTTCCAAGAGCGGTCTTCCCCGGCGCGGGGGCAGCGATCCGTCGCTCGTGGGAATGGGATCGCCATGCGGGTCGAAGCGTGGCCGCCCGAGGCGTTGCGAAAGAGCGTCCACCTCCTTGCGTGAGAGGGTGTGCTCCACCAAATCCGCCCGGCGGTGCCAATCCTCGGTGGCGACACCGGTTTCATTGGCGAGGTAGGTTTCATAGAGTCGGTGGGCTCGCAACAGATGTCGCGCCTCCTCCCGGCCTGTTGGCGTAAGGTGGATTTCCTTGCCGGAGGACTCGGCCAAACCAGCACGGGCGAGCTCGGCGAGGATTTCTCCGGCTCGTTCGAGGTTCAGCCGCAGCGCCCCGGCCAGACTCGCTGTGGTGGCGGAGGTCTGGGAGTATTCGGCCTCGTGGAGGTGCTTGAGCGCATCCCCGGCCGTGCTGGACTCTCCGAATCGATAGGGCATCGCGCCTGCCAAAGTGTTCGCGACATCTTGGCTTGACAAAATCTAAGAGTCACAAGCAGTGCGAAACCTCGGCACCAGCGGCGGCGGCGAG
>JBMTBF010000210.1:0-3103 GCA_049429585.1 Terrimicrobiaceae bacterium
CGGAAGACATCATTTTCGACCCGAACATCCTCACCGTCGGCACCGGCATCGAGGAACACAACGACTACGCCAAGGCCTTCATCGATGCCACCCGCTGGATCAAGGAAAACCTCCCCCACGCCCGCGTGAGTGGTGGCGTGAGCAACATCTCGTTCTCCTTCCAAGGCAACAATCCGGTCCGCGAAGCCATCCACGCCGCATTCCTATACCACGCCATCAAAGCCGGCCTCGACATGGGCATTGTCAATGCAGGCCAGCTCGCCATCTACGAGGAAGTCCCTAAAGACCTCCTCACCCTTATCGAGGATGTTCTCTTCAACCGCTCGCCCGACGCCACCGAGCGCCTCGTCTCCTTCGCCCAAGGCTTCAAAGCCGAAAAATCCGGCGGCACCGGCCCCGCGCAGGACCTGGCCTGGCGTGACGAATCCGTCGAGAAGCGCCTCGCCCACTCGCTCATCAAAGGCATTGCTGACTTTGTCGAAGCCGACACCGAGGAAGCTCTCGCCAAATACGGCAAGCCCCTCAGCGTGATCGAAGGCCCGCTCATGGACGGTATGAAAACCGTCGGCGACCTCTTCGGCGCCGGAAAAATGTTCCTGCCCCAGGTCGTTAAAAGCGCGCGCGTGATGAAAAAATCCGTCGCCTGGCTCACCCCGCTCATGGAAGCCGAGCGCGCCGCCAACCCCGATGCCCGCACCCAAGGCCGCATCCTCATGGCGACCGTCAAAGGCGATGTCCACGACATCGGCAAGAACATCGTCGGCGTCGTCCTGGCCTGTAACAACTACGAGGTCATCGACATCGGCGTCATGGTTCCGTGCGAAAAAATCCTCGCCACGGCGAAGGAGAAAAACTGCGACATCATCGGCCTCTCCGGCCTCATCACCCCCTCGCTCGACGAGATGATCCATGTCGCCAAGGAAATGGAGCGCCAAGGCTTCACCGTGCCGCTGATGATCGGCGGCGCCACCACAAGCAAAGCCCACACCGCCGTGAAAATGGCTCACTACTACAGCGGCGGCGTCATCCATGTCCTCGACGCCTCCCGCTCCGTGAATGTCGCCAGCGCGTTGCTCAACCCGGAGCAAAAGCCCGGCTTCCTCTCCCAACTCGCCGACGACTACGAAAAGCTCCGCACCGACCACGCCAATCGCCAAACCACCAAAGCGATGCTCCCTCTCGCAGAAGCCATCGCCAATGCCCCAAATCTCTCCCACGAAAACATCGCCACCCCCGCGCAAACCGGTGTCGTTGTTTTCGAATCCGGAAAGTCCGCCCCCGCCCTCCCGCGACGCCTCGGGGGACTCGAGGTCGCCACCGAATCAGAACTCAAACAAATCTTCTCCCTCGACTGCCCACCCACCTGGTTCAGCACCGACGACACCCCGAAGATGGTCGAGGAAAAGCGCCGACTCAAGGCCATGAATTTCGAGGACGAATCGATCGCCGCATTCCTCGATACGCACTGTTCGATTCACCGCTACGCAACCGCTTTTTCGGGCGAGTCGCCGGTCCTGCTCGTCGCGCCCTCAACCTCTGGTCGCAATCGCATCCCGCTGCTTTTCGCCCGTTGGCTGCAAAAAACCTTCGGCGGAGAAATTTACGACGGCCTTGTTTCTTTGGCGCAGGAAGAAGCGAAAAATCGACGCGGCTACATCGAAAAAGTTTCGTCGCCTTCCTTAATCGAAATCCCGCCTGATGCCGCTCGATTGCGCCACCGTAAAGTCATCCTCGTCGATGACATTCTCACCAGCGGCGAGACCATCAACGCCATCCAAGAAGCCCTCGCCCCCGAGGGAATCCAGCTGGCCGGTGTCGCGGTCGTCGGAGCCGCCATGGGAGGAAAACCCGCCGTGGTCAGCTCCGCCAAACAACTTGCCACCAAAATCGCAAAAACCCTCGGCCTTGATGCGAAAACCCTCCAAGCCAAACTCAAGGTTGCCCACCAGAATTCCTATGCTAACCTTTTGCGCAAAGCCGCAAAAGACGCCGAAACCAACCCGCAAGCCGTCTATGACACTCTCACCCGAAAAGCAGAAACACTTCGCCGAACTTCACGAGCAGATGTTCCAAGAGAGCGTTCGACACAACCACACGCCGATTCCGGAGGAGCTTCGGAGTCCCATGGCTTGGCGGGAGTTCTGCCATTGGAAGCACGAGAACTATCTCGGATTGGTCCGGAAATCGGAGCCGTTCATCGAGAGGTGGCTGGAGTCGAAAGACCAAACCTCCTGCCTCCTCAACGAAGAGCCGTCTCCCTCCTCGACCTGATCCCCTTCATCGACTGGTCGCCATTTTTCCACACGTGGGAACTGCGCGGCCGCTACCCGGCGATCTTCGACGACCCCAACTGCGGCTCCGAGGCGAAGAAGCTTTTTGACGACGCCCAAAAACTCCTCGCCGAGATTGTTGCGAACGACTCGCTCCAGCTTCGCGGCGTCTGTGGCCTCTTCCCCGCCAATCGCGAGGGCGAGGACATCGTGGTCTTCACTGACGACACCCGCACCGAAGTCGCCGCCCGCCTCCACGGCCTGCGCCAGCAGATGAAAAAACCCGCCGGCCAGTTTAATACCTCCATCGCCGACTTCGTCGCCCCCGCGCCCGCGAAGGATTTCGTCGGCGCGTTCGCCGTCACCTCCGGCCATGGACTGCACACCATCGTGGAGAAATTCAAGGCCCAGCACGACGATTACAACGCCATCATGGCCGAGGCGCTCGCCGACCGCTTCGCCGAGGCTTTTGCCGAATACATGCACAAATTCGCCCGCGACCTCTGGGGCTTCGGCAAGGACGAAAACCTCACGCCCGAAGAACTCATCCGCGAAAAATACCGCGGCATCCGCCCCGCCCCCGGCTACCCCGCCCAACCCGACCACACCGAGAAACACCAAATCTGGAAACTCCTCGATGTGGACAACACCGCCGGCATCACGCTCACCGAAAGCCTCGCGATGTTCCCCGGCAGCAGCGTGAGCGGCCTCTACTTCGCCCACCCCGAATCCAAATATTTCGCCGTCGGAAAAATCGAGCGCGACCAGATCGAAGACTACGCCCGCCGCAAAGGAATGTCGGTCGCCGAAGCCGAGAAATGGCTCATGCCCTA
>JBMTBF010000211.1:0-3100 GCA_049429585.1 Terrimicrobiaceae bacterium
CGAACAAAGACGATCGACTCCGCCGAGGCCGCGTTGAAGAAACTCCGCGCCCGCTCGCGAGCCGCCTCGTAGACCGCCGTCGCCCGCTCGCTGAGTTCGTGGATGCCGCGGTGCACATTCGCATATTCGTGGCCTGCGAAGTCGCGCATCCGCTCAATCACCGCGCGGGGCTTTTGCGTCGAAGCGCCGTTGTCGAGATAGGCGACCGGATTTTCCCCGTCCAAAAACGGAAACTCGCGGCGCCACCGCTCCACATCGGCCATCAAGCCGGGTCTGGAATTTTTATCGCTCAATGTGGCCTCAGTAGGACTTCGCCCAGACAACGCGCTGCTTGCTCGGCTCGCCGCTGAAGGGGCACACGCCGGGCTCGGGATTTTCTTCGAAAGGAATGCAGCGGATCGTGACCTTCAGGTCGGCCTTGATCTGCTCCTCGACTTTCGCCGAGCCGTTCCAGTGGGTGATCGCGAAGCCGCCGTGGATCTCGGGTTTAGCGGGATTTTTCGGAGTGAAGAATTGGTAGAACTCGTCCTTCGAATCGATCGGGCGCATGTGGGCGTCGCGGAATTCCGTGGCGCGGCGGAGGAGCGTGGACTGGATCTCGTCGAGCATCGACGCGGCGCGGCCGGGGATTTCGGCGAGAGGCAAAAACTCCTTCTCCTTGTGCGCGCGGTCGCGGCGGGCGACGGCGGCGGTGCCTTGCGCGAGGTCGCGCGGGCCGATCTCGATGCGAATCGGAACGCCCTTCTTGATGTGCTCCCAGGTTTTCACGCCGCCTCCGAGATCGCGGGTATCGACCTCGACACCCAGCGGCGCGCCGTGGAACGAAATGGCGCGGAGTTCGGCGGCGAGCTTTTCGGCGGCTTCGAGGATGGCGGCTTTGGAGTCTTCCTTCGGTGTGATCGGGAGGATGACCACATGCGTGGCGGCGATGCGCGGCGGGACGACCAGGCCGTCGTCGTCGGAATGCATCATGATCAGCGTGCCGATGAGGCGTGTGCTCACGCCCCAGCTGGTGGTCCAGGCGTGTTCGAGTTGACCGCCGCGGCCTTGGAATTCGATGCCAGCGGCTTTGGAGAAATTCTGTCCGAGGAAATGCGAGGTGCCGGCTTGGATGGCTTTGCGGTCCTGCACCATCGCCTCGATGCAATAGGTGCGCAGCGCGCCGGGGAAGCGTTCGCTCTCGCTTTTCTCACCGGTGAGAACCGGCAACGCCAAAAAGTCGCGCGCGAAAGTCTCATAAACGCGCAGCATTTTCATCGTCTCCTCCTCGGCCTCTTCGCGCGTCTCATGCGCGGTGTGGCCTTCCTGCCAGAGGAACTCGGCGGTGCGGAGGAACAGGCGGGGACGCATTTCCCAGCGGACGACATTGGCCCATTGGTTGAGCAGGATCGGGAGGTCGCGCCAGGATTTCACCCAGCGCGCGTAGGCCGCGCCAATGATCGTCTCGGAGGTCGGCCGCACCACAAGCGGCTCGGAAAGCTCGCCGGCGGGCACGAGTTTCCCATCCTTCGCCTCGAGGCGGTGGTGGGTGACGACGGCGCATTCCTTCGCGAAGCCCTCGACATGCGCGGCCTCCTTTTCGAGATAGCTGAGCGGAATGAAGAGCGGGAAGTAGGCGTTGCGGTGGCCAGTGGCTTTGAACATTCCGTCGAGCACGGCCTGCATCCGCTCCCAGAGCGCGTAGCCGGTTGGCTTGATGACCATGCAGCCGCGCACCTCGGAATTCTCGGCGAGGTCCGCCGCGCGGATGACTTGTTGATACCACTCGGGAAAATCCTCGTCGCGCCGGGGCGTGACGGCCGTCTGTTGTTTGTCGCTCATGGGGGCGGAATCATTGCGGGAGCCGCTCGCCGGTAAAGTTCTTTTCTTGGAAAAAACTTATGACACAGGTCGAAAATGCAGCCGCGACGCTTTATTTGAATCTCGCCGACTTGCTGTGCCACCGGAAATGAATTACTCAAAAACTCATGTCCACGATTACGATTCCGCTGGCTGACGAGGACTTTTCCTTTCTCCAAGCCTATTCAATGGCTCAGGGAACTTCTTTGGAAGCGTTTCTTGCCCGCCAGGCGCGGTGCTTGCGGGAGCGACTTCAAAAACCGCTCCCTGCGGAAGTCAGCGCTGCCAGTGGTATCCTCAAGTCGCCGGAGGATCTTGAGGCTTTGGGGCTCGAACACTTTGAGAAAAAACACCAGTGACCATCACGCTGGACCTCAATGTGCTTTTGGATGTTTTTCAAAAGCGTGAACCACACTACGCGGCATCGGCTCAGGTGCTTGCGTTGGTAGTTTCGGCTCAAGTGACCGGTGTTTTTCCGTCGCATGGATTCACAACTCTCTACTATTTGGTTCGCAAGCATGCCTCCAAACCTCATGCCGAAGCGGCGATGGATCGCTTGTTGGATCATCTTCAGATCGGCAATCTCGACGCGGATGGTTGGCGGGAGGCGCGAAGACTCGAGTTCGAGGATTTCGAGGATGCGGTGGTGGCGGTAGTCGCCAAGAAACATCGATCGGATTTCATCATCTCCCGAAATGTTGATGACTTTGCCCTTTCACCTATTCCTGTCATCACCCCCACGGATTTCCTGATCGAGTTTCCGCTCCAAAATCAATAGCTCATTCTGCAAAGGGGTTGCCGTGATGCCTGCCGACCGATCGCGCCGCCGGATCCCCTCCGAAAAAAACCTGCGCGGGCGCCCCATCTCATTCATAGTTTCTCCCATGCGTTGGAAATTTCTCGTGGCGTGGTTGGCTTTTGCGGCCGGGGCTTGGGCTTCCGAACCGACGGCGGAGGAAATTCTCGCCGCCGCGCGGATGAATCCTGTCGGGCAGGCGGTGGCTTTGCGGGCGCAACTCCGCGCGGGGTCGGTGAAGGTGCCTTTTGTGCTGGAGGTTCGCGATGGCGCGGTGTGTTACCTTTTTGAAAACCCTGCCGAGGAAATCCAGCTTCGCCTCGCGGAGAACGACTCCATTTTGGAAGAGGTGAAATCCGGCGGGGCGAAACCCGTGCCGGTGGCCCGTTTGGACGACTCCCTGCGCGGCGGGCTGATCACCTACGAGGATTTGGCGCTGAAATTTCTCTACTGGAAAAACCCGAA
>JBMTBF010000212.1:0-3064 GCA_049429585.1 Terrimicrobiaceae bacterium
GCAGGGCAATTCCTCCATGCCCTCCTCAGAATTTTAGTCTCTCGGGGAAGATGGGCCTGCGGGGTCTTGTGATGATGGCGACCCTTGCTTGCTTGGTTCTGGGTTGCAGTCCGGGAAACAAGCCAGCACCCGAAATGGTTTTGATTCCGGGGGGTGAATTCACGATGGGCAGTGAGGCTAATTACGCGTTTCCCAATGAAAGGCCCGCCCACAGGGTGAAGGTGGCTCCATTTTTTCTCGATGTGCATCCCGTGACGAATGCCGAGTTCGCGAAATTCGTGGAGGCGACTGGCTACAAAACCGTGGCCGAGCACGCCGTTGATTGGGAGGAGATGAAAAAACAAGTTCCGCCCGGCACTCCCAAACCGCCGGAGGATGTTCTCCAGCCCGGTTCGTTGGTTTTCCGCCCAACACCCGGCCCAGTCGATCTGGGCGACATGTCGCAATGGTGGGTTTGGACGCATGGGGCCTCTTGGAAACATCCCGAGGGGGAGGGGAGTTCGATCAAGGGAAGGGAAAATCATCCCGTCGTCCAAATCGCCTGGGAAGATGCACAGGCCTATGCGAAATGGGCCGGGAAACGCCTGCCGACCGAGGCGGAATGGGAGTTCGCGGCCCGGGGTGGGCACGACGGGCGGCGCTACGCCTGGGGCGAGTTGGAGAAACCGGACGGCAAGATCATGGTCAACCGCTGGACGGGTGATTTTCCCTATCGAAACGATGGGCAGGATGGATTCATTGGCACCTCTCCGGTGGGATCGTTTGCGCCGAATGATTACGGTCTCTATGACATGGGAGGAAATGTCTGGAATTGGTGCTCGGACCTCTACCGCGCCGACACTTTCGCTGCCCGGTCCGACGCGAGTGCGGTTTGCTGTGATCCCAAGGGGCCTCCGAGTGTGGAAGGTGAAAAACCCATGCCGGGCGATCCCTCGCCGCCGAGCATTCCTGGAGTCGAGCGCCGGGTAATCAAAGGCGGTTCGTTTCTTTGCCACCCCTTGTATTGCGAAAGCTATCGACCCGCCGCCCGCCGAGGAACGCCGCCCGACACTGGCAGTAGCCATGTCGGATTCCGTTGTGCGAAGGATAGCCCAGCTGTTTCGGAAACGAAGTGAGCAAGTCAATCGATGAGTCGCGCCTTCCTGATCCTGCTCTGGTGCTCGATTCTTGCACCCACAGTGTTCGGAAACGGGAATGAGCGTGCTGGATTGATTGGATCCGATGCTCCCGCTGGGAAGCACTATGTTTACAAACACAGCACCGGAACCCCGCGCGAGATGGAGATTTTCTTTCCCCCGAATCACGACCCCTCCAAATCCCGCACTCCCGGCTTGATCCTCTTCCACGGCGGAAATTGGAGTGGCGGCTCGCTGGCGCAATTCCGTATCGCCTGTGCCTACTTCGCCAGCCGAGGCATGGTCTGCGCGACTGCCAACTACCGCATGCTCACCAAGGCCGAGGCCAAAAAACTGCCGCCCGGCGAGTCGCGGAAGCGCGTGTGCGTGACCGACGCCAAGAGCGCCATCCGGTGGTTCAAGCAGCAGGCGAAGGAACTCGGCTTCGATCCCGAGCGCCTTGTCATCGGTGGCGCGTCCGCAGGCGGACACATCAGCGCCCTCGCCATGCTCAACCCCGGCCTCAACGATCCCGCCGATCCCAAGGACATCGACACCCAGCCTGTGGCCTGTCTGTGGTTCAACCCCGCCTTCTCTCCCGACGACGCCAACGATCCCGAGATCGATGTGCAGCGCCATCTCGCGACAGACATGCCTCCGACCCTCGTGTTTTTCGGCGACAAGGATCCTTGGAAAAAGGGCTGGGATGCCGTGCATGCGACCATGCGCTCGATGGGCATCAGCACCGTGGAATGCCACATCGAGCCCGGCCAAAACCATGGCTTTTTCAACCAAGCACCCTGGCAAACCTTGACACTCCACGCCGCCGACCGCTTCCTTGCGCGACTCGGTTTGTTGAGCGGTGAACCCACCGCGCTTCCAACCCGCTGACCCCATGAAACACACAACAACCCGACTGCTCCTCGCCGCCAGTCTCCTCGCGTTCGCGTTCTGCTCCAGCGCCCCAGCCGCCACGGTTGAGAAAATCTCCATCGCCGGAAAGTCCGTCACGATCAAAGTCCCCGACCAAGCAGCCCCCGGCAAACCCTGGCTCTGGGTTGGCGAGTTCCCTGGCCATCTGAAGGCCATTGAGGACGGATTGGTCGAAAAAGGCTGGCATGTGGTCTATGTCGATTTGAAAAATCAATTCGGCTCACCCCGCGCGATGGAAGTCTGGGAGAAGGTCTATGAGGAAATGCACGGCCAGCGCGGGCTTTCCGCCAAGCCGGCGCTGCTTGGCATCTCCCGTGGCGGGCTTTATGTCACGGCGTGGACGCGTCTCCACCCCGACCGCGTGAGTGTGCTTTATCTGGACAACGGCGTCTGCGACATCCGTTCCTGGCCGGCGGGATTTCCGCTCACCAAGCAGGGCAAGGGCAGCCCGAAGGATTGGGCCTTGTGCAAGGCGGAGCTTGGTTACACGAGCGATGCCGAGGCCGGAGAAAAAGCCGCCAAACCCAGCGATGGAATGTTGCCCGCCATCCAGGCCGGTGTGCTTCTGATTTCCTGCCACGGCACGGCCGACTCGGTCGTTCCCTACGAGGACAACGCCGCGCACCTTGTGAAAATGTGGCAAGAAAACGGGGGGCCTCTGAAGCTCTTTCCCAAGGAGGGAGGCGACCACCATCCCCACGGCCTGCCTGATCCCGCGCCGCTCATCGCAGCCATTGCCGCAGAGGCTGTCTCGCCTTAGATCGGTTCAAGTTTTATTGCAGCCGCGGCACTCTGTTGCCGCGACACGCTCATACGTCCCAGCAGAGTGGGGCGGCTACAATCGCGCGGCTACGGAATAAAGTGGAAGGCTCTAAACGGCGGGAACCAAAATATGTGGGGCCCTTTAAACGACGCTTGGATTGCGAAAGCTATCGACCCCTGGAGCGCTTTGCTTTCTCCCGACTCGAGGGTTTGCAGGGATCATCGAGTGAACAACCTCATTCAAATTTAGGGGG
>JBMTBF010000213.1:0-3056 GCA_049429585.1 Terrimicrobiaceae bacterium
GTTTCGAGGAAAATGGCGACCTCGATTTCGCCTATGAGATGAACGAGGACAACCGCTTTCGCTGCAACTATCTCAAGCAGACCCACGGCTACGGCGCGGTCTTCCGGATCATCCCCACCAAAATCAAAACGCTCGAGGATTTGCGCGTTCCCGAAATCATCAAAACCTTCGGCCATATGCGCGGCGGCATCGTCCTTGTCACCGGCCCGACAGGCTCTGGAAAAAGCACCACGCTTGCCGCGCTCATCGACTATATCAATTCCAACTTCTCCCGCCACATCGTCACCATCGAGGAACCGATCGAATTTGTTCACCGGAACAAGAAAAGCATCATCACCCAGCGCGAGGTTCCCGAGCACGCCGCCTCGTTTCCCGCCGGACTCAAAGCCGCCCTGCGCGAGGATGCGGACATTGTTCTGGTCGGTGAAATGCGCGATCTTGAGACGATCTCCCTCGCCCTCACCGCCGCCGAGACAGGACTGCTGGTCTTTGGAACGCTGCACACGAACAACGCCCGCAAGACGGTGGACCGTATGATCGATGTTTTCCCAAGCGACCAGCAGGCCCAGGTAAGGACAATGCTCGCCTCCTCCCTGCGAGGAGTCGTCGCCCAGCTCCTGATGAAAAAAGCGGACGGCTCGGGTCGGGTGGCGGTGAACGAAATCCTCATCGTTAACAACGCCGTCGCCGCCATCGTGCGCGAGGGCGCGACCCAGAAGTTGCAGGATGTGATTGTCGCCGGAAAGAGTCAGGGTATGCAGTTCATGGACGACGCGATTTGGGAACAACTCCTCGCCGGAAATGTCGGCCCGCAGGAAGCCTACATGAAGGCCATCGACAAATCCCGCTTCCAAGCCTTCCTCCCGCCCGAGGACGCCGGCCTCGCCAATGCCTGCGGCGCGGGCGAAGACGCATCGCAAGCCGCCAAGTCGGGCAAGGCCCCGCTCAAAGCCCGGTGACGCTCAATTTCGGCGGTTCAGCTCCCAGAGCTTGAAGTATTTTAAGTAAACGGAGACCGCCTCCATGCAGGCGACGAGGAATCCTGGAAATCCTTCACGCCAGCCTTTACGGAGGATGTAGAACTTAAAAAATCGCGCCTTGGGCTTGAGCAGGAGGTCGGAGAGTCCCGCGCGGCGGCCTTTCGCATGAAGCGAACGGGCGGCGGCCGAAGTGTGGGAGTTCATCCGGGCGACCTGATCCACAATGTCGCGGTAGGTGTAGTGCCGCAACTCACCGTGGAGGCGTGAAACCGCTCCCGGCACGCGGGCATGCTCATGGGGCTCCTCACCATGCCAAGTGACCTTCGCCCTCCGCGCGAGGCGAAGTCGCCATTCGGGATGCCATCCCCCGAGCCGCCACCAGCGGCCGAGATAAAAAACCACCCGCAAAAGCTCGAATCCATTCTCGCTGACCCGGCCATCGGCGTCGCGGCGAAGGATCGCTTTGATTTCTTCGCAAAGTTCCGGCGACACCTCCTCGTCGGCGTCGAGATTGAGAATCCAAGGCTGGGAACACAGCGAGAGGCCATGCGCCTTTTGATCGACATAGCCGGTCCAGTCGCGATGCACGACCCGAGCACCATGCTTGGCGCAGATTTCGAGGGTTCCATCCGTCGATCCCGAATCAACGACCACAATCTCGTTGCACCAAGCCAAGCTGGCGAGGCAGCGATCGATGTTCGCCGCCTCGTTTTTGCAAACAACAAAGGCGGAAATTCCCGAAGCGTCCACGCTCATGCGCTCTTGGCTTGCTCCCAGATTTTGTCGAGTTCCTCGAGCGAGGTTCCCTCGACCTCGCGGCCCTCGGCGCGGAGGGTTTGCTCAATGTGCTGAAAGCGAGAGGTGAAGCGCTTGTTCGCTCCGGCGAGCGCGGTTTCGGCATCGACTCCCAGCTTTCGCGCGAGATTCACGGCGGAGAAAAGCAGGTCGCCGATCTCGGCTTCGATCCCGGAGGCGTCGTTTTTTTCAACGGCCTCGCGGATTTCCCCGATTTCCTCAGTGAGCTTTTCATAGACCGGCTCGACATCCGGCCAGTCGAACCCCACGCGCGCGGCTTTCTTTTGGAGGGTTTGGCTGCGGAGCAGGGCTGGAAGCGATATCGCGATCCCGTCCAAAACCCCGGCGTGACCTCCCTTTTCCTCCCGTTTGATTTTTTCCCACTGCTTGAGAACTGCCTCCGAGTCGGCTGCAGATTTGTCACCGAAGACATGCGGGTGGCGGCGGACCATTTTCTCGGAAACGGTCACGGCGATTTCCTCCAGCGTGAAGGCGCCGCGCTCGTTGGCCATCTGGGCGTGCATTACGACTTGGAGCAGAAGATCCCCCAATTCCTCGCGGAGATTGGAGTCATCGGCCCGCTCGATGGCATCGATGACCTCGTGACATTCTTCCACCAACGAGGCACGCAGACTGGAATGCGTTTGCTCGCGATCCCAAGGGCATCCATCCGGCGCGCGAAGCCGGGCGACGATTTGCTTGAGCCGGGCGACAGCGTCTAGATTTTCCATAGCGAAGGATTCGAATGGCCGAATTCGTTGATCTCCTCGCTGGAACTGCGAAGCACCAAAACGATGAGGAATGCGATCGCCAGGATCGTTCCGATATAAAACCCAAACGCCAGCCATGCTGGAAGCTGCTGGACAGCCATCGCGTGGTAGAAGTCGGAAAACGACTGAATCGGCCGTGGAGTGTGAAGGAAAATTTTCAGCGTCCATGCCAGCATCACGATGCCAAAGATGAAGACATAGTTTCGCTTCATGCGACGACCGACCGCTTCAAGCCTGCTGATTTTGAACGAGGGAAGAATCAAATCCTCGCAGACCAACCGCCGCCATTGGCCGTCGAGGATTTTCGGACTCTGCGCCACCATGGGAACGAGAAAATGGGATTCCAGCATGCGGACGCGTCCGCGGAACGCATCGTAAAAGCGATAACGCCTTGCCTCGATCCAGAGCATAATCCAGACAAGCATCAGATTGAAAAAGAATATGATGTGAGGGATGTCTCGAAGCGAAAAAGCGAAGCCGATAATCGTCGTGCTCGTGGTGATCGCCCAAG
>JBMTBF010000214.1:0-3042 GCA_049429585.1 Terrimicrobiaceae bacterium
TCTCGAAGCGAAAAAGCGAAGCCGATAATCGTCGTGCTCGTGGTGATCGCCCAAGTCGTGGTGACATCCAAACGCTGCCGCCAGATCATAATCCGCCCGAGCTCGCCGCGATAGAAGTGCGAGAGTGCGTTGACATAGCAGGGGTCTTTGAGGTGCGGATCGATGTCGGTTTTCGGGGAGTTGGAATCGGAGCTTTCTGGCATGAATCGGTCAGGCGCCTCCGTCCTTGGCGATGAGTTTATGGCGGGCTTTTTCCAAATGCTCCCGCTCACGCGGAGTAAGGCTGGCCATTCCGGAACGGGAAATTTTGTCGAGGATTGGATCGATCGACCCATGCAAATCCTCCTCCTCGCGCGCGGCAACAGGAGTGTGACGCTGACGCTGGGGCGCCGCTCGATGAACAGGAATGCGATGTCTCTTCGAGGGCAATTCCATCGACAAGCGCCCTTGGAACCTTGCGATGAAGAGACACGCCGCCACCGAGTCAACCGCCAGCACGGCCAGTGCCTCATAGTCGGAGAGGGCGAGACATTGGAGCGAATTGATCGCCAGCAACGCAAGCGCGATCCATTTCGCCTGGATTCCGAAAAACATCTCGGCTGTCGGGTAGATCAAGGCGAACGCGACGAAGACGCCGAAATGCAAGGCGCTCGATCCCGCGTAACTGGTGTGCCATCCCAGCCATTCGGCGGCGGTGAAAAGCAGGGGCGGCGCGAGAAGAAGCGTCAGGTAAAAACGAACGAACGCCCCGCGTCCGAGATAACCCTCGATTTCGCGTCCGAAGACCACGAGCAGGTAAAGCTCGATCAGGAAGAGCCAATACGGAGGCATGTGGACGAACGCATAGGTCGCCATTTGCCAGAGCGAAAGTTCCCGGACGACCGCCGTGCTGGAAAAAACAAAAGTCTGCAGCGCTGCTTCCGCGCCGGCAGCCAAAGCCAAGGCGGTCAGAACCAGCGTCGCGGCGTGGACTCCGGCAAGCAGAGTGCTCACATGGAGCGGAAAACCCCCAATCCATGTCAGCGGCCCGTCGTTGTCCGAACTGCGAGGAGCGATCATTTTCGGGCTTGACACTATGCCATGCCTGGAAGCCCCACAAGCGGCAAGTCGTGCCTCCGAGCATCCAGACGACATTTGCAGACGGGGGGAGTTTTCGTTTAGCATTCAGAATTCCCGATCGAACCGGATACGCAACTCTTCCATGACTCCCGACAAAACCTCCGTCATTCGAATCAAGGGAGCCCGGCAGCACAACCTCCGCAATCTCGACATCGAGATTCCGCGCCACAAGCTGGTCGTCGTCACCGGCCCAAGCGGCTCCGGCAAATCCTCGCTGGCGTTCGACACGCTCTTCGCCGAGGGGCAGCGCCGGTATGTCGAGAGTCTGTCCGCCTATGCGCGGCAGTTTTTGGACCAAATGCAAAAGCCCGATGTGGACTTTATAGAGGGGCTTTCGCCGGCGATCGCCATCGAGCAGCGGACGGCCGCCGCGAACCCGCGCTCGACCATTGCCACGACGACCGAGATTTATGATTATCTCCGCCTCCTCTACGCAGCGGTCGGAGTTCCCCACGATCCGAAAACCGGCGAGCGGGTGGCCCGCCAGACGCCGCAGGAAATTGCCGATGCAATCCTCCGCTGGCCCGAGGGAACGAAATTTCTGATCCTTGCACCGCTAGTCTCCGGGCAGGTTGGAGAGTTCCGCGATGTCATCGAAAAGGCGCGCCGAGAGGGGTTCGTCCGCCTCCGGGTCGATGGTGAAGTGATCGATCTGGGGGAGCAAAAAGCGATCCGGCTTGATAAGGAAAAGCCCCACTGGATCGAGGCCGTGGTGGACCGGTTGGTGGCGCGCCCCGATCTCGGGCAGCGCCTTGCGGACTCCGTCGAGACAGCTTTGCGACGGAGCGGCGGCAAGCTCGCGACTTCGCGCATGGAGCCCGGCTCGAGCACTTGGACCGAAGAGAAATTCTCCACCGATTTCAGCAATCCCGCGACGGGCTTCACGATGCCACGCCTGACGCCGAAGCATTTTTCCTTCAACAGCCACCTCGGCGCGTGCTCCGCCTGTCAGGGAATCGGAACCGAAAGTTTTTTCGATCCCGATCTGGTGATCGACCGCGAGAAGACGATTGCGCAAGGCGCGATCCGGCCTTGGAAAATGGCGACGAAACGCATGAAGGCCTACTACGCGGCGCAACTCGAGGCGCTCGCCGCCGACACTCCCGCGCCGCTCGACAAGCCGTGGCAGGATTTACCCGATGATTTCCGCAACCTGCTTCTCCATGGATCCGGCGACCGCAAGATCACGATGTCGCTGGGCCCGAAGCGCACGGTCTCAAAACCCTACGAAGGTCTGCTCGCGCAACTCGCCCATCTCTACGAGACCTCTCAAAGCGAGTTCACGAAAACCCGGCTCCGCACTTGCATGGGTAAGCGCGTTTGCCGGGAATGCGGCGGCGCGCGCCTTAAACCCGAAATTCTCGCCGTCACGCTCCCTACCTGCGACGGGCGCGCCTTCGGCATCCAGCAACTTTGCGCACTCACCATCGGAGAGGCCGCCGAAGTAATGAACGCGCTGGACCTCTCGGAAGCCGATGCGGGGATTGTGAAGGATGTCCTGCGCGAGGTGCGGCAGCGGTTGCGGTTTTTGAATGAAGTGGGCCTCGACTACCTACAGCTCAACCGAGAGAGCGGGACCCTCTCAGGCGGTGAAGCCCAGCGCATCCGACTCGCCACACAAATCGGCGCCGGCCTTTCGGGTGTTCTTTATGTCCTCGACGAACCCAGCATCGGCCTGCACCAGCGCGACAACGACCGCCTCATCCAAACGCTCCGCGATCTGCGAGATCTCGGCAATTCCGTGATCGTTGTCGAGCACGACGAGGACACCATCCGAGCGGCCGACCACATCCTGGATATCGGCCCCGGGGCCGGGCCGCGTGGCGGGGAGCTGGTTGCCCAGGGATCGCTCAAGGAGGTTTTGGGCAACCAAAATTCCCTCACCGCCCAGTATCTCAACGGCACGGCAAAAATTCCCGTTCC
>JBMTBF010000215.1:0-3037 GCA_049429585.1 Terrimicrobiaceae bacterium
TGGCGGCGGTGGACGCCGCGAATACGGCCGCCGCTAATCCCAGCAGCCGATTTTAACAGGACCGGGCACTCGCCACTCGCGGGTGCCCGGTTTTCTTTTTCTGGAAAAAAACTTCCCCGTCCGAGTTTAGGCGTCTTGATTGGCTCAATGACCTCGCTCCGCATCCTGCCGTTTTTTTTCAGCATCGCCCTGACCTCTTGCGTGAATCTCAATCCGCTGGGTCCAGACTCGACCGGCCCGGAGCCGCGTCCGTCACGCTCTGCGCCGGAGTTGAACAAAAAATTCGCCTGGGGCATTTCGACGGCCAGCTATCAATACGAAGATCCCGATGTGAAACCCGGCCAGCGCGATTGGTTCTATACCGATTGGGATGTGCTGGTCTCCGAAGGTAAGGCCCCGAAAAAAGGCAACGCGCTTTATTCGTGGACGCATTTCGACAAGGACCTCGCCGCGCTCAAGAAAATCGGTGTGACCCACTACCGCTTCAGCATCGAGTGGGGCCGTGTGGAACCCGAACCCGGAGTCTTCGACGAGCAGGCGATCGACCGCTATGTCGAGATGGCCCGCAAGCTCAAGGAGGCTGGCATCGAGCCAGTTGTCTGCCTCTGGCACTTCACATTCCCCGATTGGCTCTACGACAAAAAAAATCCCAAAGCCTCGAACTGGCTGCATCCGGAGGCCCGCAGCCGCTGGAATGCTTATTTGGACAAAATTCTCCCGCGCCTCGCGCCCACCACGAATTACTTCGCTCCGCAGAACGAACCGAACGGCCAGATCACAACCGCCTACATTGTCGGGCAATGGCCGCCGGCGATGACGCTCGCCTTCGGCACCTACTGGAAGGCGATCGATGCCAGCACCGCAATGTTTCGCGACGCTGCAGCTCGGATTAAAAAAGTGAAACCCTCGGCGAAGGTCGTCTCGGTCGAGGCGCTTCCCTGGTGGGATAAGGCACCGCTCGACCCCGGAAATCTCATCTACAACACGATGATTCACGGAAATATCGATCACCTCGATCGTGTGTGGGATGTCTGCGATATTCTCGGTATCAACTATTATTACTCTCAAAAGGCTGGTCCCCTTTCCTTGTTGTCGGAGAGTTTCCGCCGTGGCCACAACTTCACGATGATGGGCTGGCGGATCGACCCCGAGGGCCTCTACAAGCAAATCCGGCGAGTCGGTGACCGCTACGGAAAACCAATGATGATCACTGAAAATGGCATCGCCACCTTGGATGATAAAAAACGCATCGGCTACATGCGTGAGCACATCGCTGCTGTGGGGCGAGCGATCCGCGATGGTTACGATGTGCGCGGATATTTCAGTTGGTCACTCGCTGACAACTACGAGTGGCACTACGGCTACAAAGCCAAATTCGGCCTCGCCACCATGAATCCGAAAACCTTTGTGCGGGAGCTCAAGCCCTCGGCTGGTTTCTTCAAGGAAACCGTCGTCACGAATCCCAAGGTGAAAAATATCACCGCGGCCAAGCCTTGAGTGGACTTGGTCAGGCGTGGGCTTTCAAAAATGGCGCCACGACACAGCACAGGGCGAGTATCGAGAGCACCGCGAATGTCAGAATCGGGAGGATCATACTTCCAAGTTAGGAAGCAATCCATTCGGGGCAACCGGACTTTTTAAAAAAATCAGTCGTCTCCCGGTTTTTTGAGCCGCCCGTGGTGCCATTGAAAAAGGCGCTTCGCGTCCCTGAAAATTTGATCCGCCGTGCTGCCCAGCAGAACGATGATGATCTCGCTACCGTTGTGCTTGGCGGAGGCCACGAGGCATTTCCCGCCGCTGAAGGTGAAACCGCCTTTGAGTCCGTTGAAATAGGGTGGCCAATTCCAGAGGAGGTCATTCGTGTTTTCCAGAATCGTTGACTCGCCGTCGCCCCGGGGAAAGGCCCAAAACAATTGGGCGGCGAAGTGCCGGATCAGCGGACTCCGGTAGGCATGGTAGGCAATGATGGCCGAGTCGCGTGCGGTGGAATACTGGCCGGGTTCATCCAGCCCGTGGGCATTGCGGAACACCGAGTTTTTCGCCCCCAACCGTTTCGCGCGGTTGTTCATCTTTTTGAGGAACGCGTCGCGCGATCCATTCCCGTTCGAGGCAAGGGCGCTGGCGGCATCGTTTGCACTGGCGACGAGCATGCTTCCGAGGAGGTCGATTTTCCGGTATTTCGCCCCGGGTTGGAGGCCGACTTTCGAGGGGGGCTCTAGGGCATCCAAGATTGACACTGTCAATTCCCGCTCGAGATCGCCTTCCTCGATGACCTCAAGCGCGGTGAGGAGTTTTTGGGTGCTGGCCACCGGGAGCTTCAGGTCGGCGTTTTTTTCGTAGAGGGTTTCGCCGCTCAAGGCATCGATCATGATCCCGCTCCGCGCGTGGATATCCGGGGCGTTCAGGGTAATGTTTTGGCGCGATATCGGGGCGGCCACCCGGGTGCTTGTCTGAATGCCAGCCTTCACTTGGGAATCGGGTCTGCCCACAAGGGAGCACCCCAGACTTCCCAGCCAAAGAACGGCTCCCGTGATGACAAGGGCGGCGAGAAAATTGTGAGCGGCGTGGAGCGGTGAACGCCTGTCCGCATCATGTGGTGGGTTTGTTTTCATCGCCGGCACAAACCGCTCCGGAAGGGTGTTTCTCAATGGGGTGCTGAGCCGAGGGTCGATCTCCCCATGGAGCGAACGATGGCGCTTTTTAGGTTGCGACCATGGACAACAACAAAAACAACCCAACACAGCGAACCGCCTCCGGAATGAAGCAGAACGGTTCGCTTTTCTCGAAAATCCACCCCGTGTTTCAGCGGTTGGTGATCCCAGGGCTCTTGATGCTTGGGGTGACGGTTGCACTCTGGCTGGCCTTTTCCAACAAGGGGCAGGCCGAGGCCGGGGGAACGGTGACCTTGCTGTTCTTCGACCGGAATGGCGCAGCGCTGTCACCCACGCAGGTGCGATCCATATCGAACAATGCCGGGGTGGGATACAACAGCGACTTCCTGCTCGATCCCGCGAACATGAGGGCGATCAGCAGCGGC
>JBMTBF010000216.1:0-3026 GCA_049429585.1 Terrimicrobiaceae bacterium
CTTGCCGCCATCATTCGTGCCATAGTCATGGTCATCCCAAGTCGCCAGCACCTGTGTCTGCTTCTTAAGCTTGCGATACCCCTGTAGAGCGCCCAGTTGGCGGTATTTTTGCCTCATCACCTCCATGTCGGAGGTGTCGCCGTAAATATTGTCGCCGAGGAAAATAAACAGGTCCGGCTTGCATCGCAGGATAGCCTCGTAGATTGATTGATCCTTGTTGCGGGGATTGTTGCAGGAACCAAATGCAATGCTGGTGAGAGTTTTCTCACTTACCACATCGCTCGATCCATGGAGCAAACCGACAATCAGGAACAGCCAGAGGATGAAAAACCTTTGCATCCCAGCACCATTGGAGGTGGCCGAACAAAAGTAAACAACTTTCTAAAACAGCAAGGACAGACTGGGGTCAGTCCCACATATTCACACTTCCTGGTTCCTCCGCCACTTTGCCAGCGCATTCCACACGCTGTTTGGAGCTCCGGCGTGGAGTTCTTTCGCAATCCACGCCATCGCCATCGCCGTGTTTTTTCTGAGCTCGCCGGCGAGTTCGATTTTCAGCGCATCGCCCTTGCTTCGCGCCCTCAACTCCTCAATCCCCGTTCCCCGTTTTTCCAAAAACTCCCCGATGAGACGCCGCGCTTTTTCCTCCATCGTTTGCGCCACCGCCTCGCCACTGTGAATCTCCGGGTTCGCGCCCCCTGCGGCTCCCCTTTCCATCAACCTCTCCAGAAAATCGTCCGCGCCAAATTTCCACCCCCGCCGGATGCCGCTCCAGAGTTCCTCGTCGGCATGACCCTCCACGCGACACCGCGCCTCCATCGCATCGTGAAACTCCCTCCGTCCCGTCGAATCGTCCCGCCGGATGCCCAGCTCCCCTAGCAACCGATCGACCCTCAACCACCCGGGCCGTTGATCGGGCTCCTTCAAATACTCGGTGAAACTGCTCCACGCGTAATCGGCCAATTTCCCATCCGCCGCGATCAACCCCGCTCGCACCGGATTCAAGTGCACATAGTCGCAGACCACCCGCAAATACATGTCGTCAGAGCCATCCACGAGCAGTGACTTGTAGCGCCCCGCAAAGAGATGCCCGCGCAAGCGGTGTCGCGAATTGAACCGCTGCGTGTAGGTTCCCAAAAACCACTTCATCCCCGCCACCAGAGTCGGCTGGGGAGTTTCCAGCACCAGATGAAAATGATTTCCCATCAGGCAATACGCATGCACCTGCCAACCGCCCCGCGCACAAGCCTCCCCAAGCGTCCTCAAAAACCGCCGCCGATCCTCCTCATCCCAAAAGATTGCCTCCTGCCGGTCCCCCCGGCTCATCACATGGTAAATCGCCCCCGCGTATTCGACTCTCAGTTGTCTAGCCATGAAAAAAATCCTCGCTGAAACTGAAAATATGTCAATATGTGGGACTGACCCCAATTGCGATACGTTTATTACTCTCGCGTGACGCTTGAGATTCAGAATTCCAACTCACTGAATGGCACTGTGTGCTCCAGTAATTTCTCTCCCTGGGTATTGATCGCGCAGAGGTTCAGATGCGCTTTTTCCCAATCGATTTCGATCAAGCCAGCATTGAGCACCGCGAACGACTCTCCGATACGGAAGGAATTTTTGGCATCCGCCCAATTGCGGGATACATGGGTCATGCCGCTGCTGGTGAGATCGTAAAAGGGATAGTCGCCGATCATCACTTTCGAGAGTTCGGCGAAGTGGACGTCTCCGGAAATCCCCACGGTGTGGTTTGCTTTGGTCTTCTTCAGGAGGTCGAACAACCGCTTCTGTTCATGCGGGAGGTTTCCCCAATTTTCCATGCCTTTTTCGACGGCAAGGATCTGCACGCTGCTCGCAAGAATCCGCACATCCGCTTCCACCAGGAGTTGCTCCTCAAGCCACTTCCACTGATCCTCGCCAAGCAGGGTCAAGCTGTCATCGGTCACCGGTTCATACCAGCCAACCTGGTTGGGAAGCGGTTTGCCTTGCCGCTTGGGGATATCATCCTTGAAAAAGCGCGTATCGAGCAGGATCACCTGCACCCGCTTTCCCTCCGGACCGAATAAATACGATGCATAGATTCCCTGCCGTTTGCGGCGGGCGGAATCCGGCGGCTCACCGAAGAAATCGAGAAACACTTGCTTGGACTCCTCGCGCATTGGATAGGACTTGCCGCCATCATTCGTGCCATAGTCATGGTCATCCCAAGTCGCCAGCACCTGTATCTGATCGCGGAGTTTTCTGAACCCTTCCATCCCAGCCAGTGCACTGTATTTTTTCTTCATCACCTCCATGTCGAGTGTGTCGCCGTAGATATTGTCGCCGAGGAAAATAAACAGGTCCGGCTTGCAGCGCAGGATGCCCTCGTAGATCGAATGATCCTTGTTGCGGGGATTGTTGCAGGAACCAAAGGCGATTCTGGTGACAGTTTTCTCACTCACCACATCGCTCGATCCATGGAGCAAACCGCCAATCAGGCACAACCAGAGGATAAAAAAACGCTGCATACCAGCACCATTGGGGGGTGGCATGAACAAAAGCAAGCAACTTTAAAAGGGGTTAGTCCCACATAATCACATATTTTAATGGGGTGAGGGCATGCAGTAGTTAGTCCGAATACAGCGCCCGCCGGAATGGCGGTGAGGAAGTCTTAGTTTCAGCAAAACTCCCGAAATCTCGGATGCCATGCTTCACGGTCATGTCGTCCTTTGGATCCTTGACGCTCTGGTGCTGCGATAAGAGTGTGATCTTTTCCGAATCCCGGTTTCCTTGTGGACCATCACTCGATTTTTATGAGCAAAGACCCAGAGGCCATCGATGCCAAGGAGCCGCGTGTTGAATTCCAGCAACCTGCTCCATACCCACCCGAGATTCGCGGATTTTGAACTCCACCGGCTCCCAGATTCCCTTCGCCCCATTGAATTTGCCAGATCTCTGGCAGCAGGACGCGGTGCGTCACCTCAAGAGCGGTGCGGATGTGATCATCGATGCGCCGACAGGTGCCGGCAAAACGCGGGTCTTTGAGC
>JBMTBF010000217.1:0-3018 GCA_049429585.1 Terrimicrobiaceae bacterium
CGACGACCATGCCATCGCGGGGGATGTCGATGTCGATGTTCTTGAGGTTGTGCTCGCGGGCGCCGCGGACGGTGATGGAGTTCGAGCGGGGGAGGATTTGGGGGAATGGGGGTTCCTCGCGGAGGATAGAAGGAGCGGTTGTGCCTTCGAGGAGCGGAGCGAGGAATTGGGCGGTGCGGGATTCGGGGACGGAGAGGATTTTTTCGGGGGTTCCAGTGGCCACGATTTTTCCGCCCTCGTCGCCGCCTTCGGGGCCGAGGTCGATGACCCAGTCGGCGCACTTCACCACCTCGAGGTTGTGCTCGATGACGATGACGCTGTTGCCTTCGTCCACGAGGCGGTGGAAGACTTTGACGAGAAGGGCAACATCGTCGAAGTGCAGACCGGTGGTGGGTTCGTCGAAGATGAGAAGCGCCTTGTCGCGGGATTGGCGGACGAGGTGGTGGACGAGCTTGAGGCGCTGGGATTCCCCGCCGGAGAGGGAGTTCACGGGCTGGCCGAGCTTGAGGTAGTCGAGGCCGACTTCGGCGAGGAGGCTCAGCGGGCCGGTGATTTTTCCCGACTTGTCGAGGGGCTTGAAAAATTCGACGGCCTCGGCGGCGGTGAGTTCGAGGACTTCGTGGATGGATTTTCCGGCGACCTGGATTTTCAGCAGCGGCGGGCGGAAGCGGGTGCCGTCGCATTCGGGGCAGCGGAGGAAGAGGTCGCTGAGGAATTGCATTTCGACCTTCTCAAAACCCAGGCCGCCGCAGCGGTCGCAGCGTCCATTGCCGGAGTTGAAGGAAAAGCTCGAGGGCGTGAAGCCGGCGGCCTCGGCGGCGGGGGTGTCGCCGAAAAGAGCGCGGATGTGGTCATAGACGCCGAGGTAGACGGCTGGCGTGGAGCGCGGGGTTTTCGCAAGCGGGGATTGATCGACCATCACGACCTCGTCCACTTCCTCGTCTCCGTCGATGGATTTCACGAAGCCGGCGGCTTCCTCCTCGGGCGCGTCCTCGCCGATCAACTGGCGGTGGAGGACATCGCGGACGAGGGAGGTTTTTCCCGAACCGGAAACACCGGTAACGGCGCAGAGGACGCCGAGGGGGAATTTGGCGGTGAGGTTTCTGATGTTGTGGTGGGTGACGCCTTTGAGGGTGATGTGGCCGGTGGGCTTGCGGCGTTTTTTGGGAACGGGGATGGATTTTTTTCCCGTGAGGTAGTCTGCAGTGAGGGAGTTTTTGGCGGAGGCGAAATTTTCAGAGGGGCCGCAGTAGAGGAGGTGTCCGCCCGCGCGGCCGCGGCCGGGGCCGATGTCCACGAGTTCGTCGGCGGCGCGGATGACGGCTTCCTCGTGCTCGACGACGAGGAGGGTGTTGCCCTTGTCGCGGAGGCCGCGGAGGATTTCGATGAGGCGCGAGGTGTCGCGCGGATGCAGGCCCACGCTGGGTTCGTCGAGGACGAAGAGGGTGTTGACGAGCGAGGCGCCGAGGCAGGTGGTGAGATTGACGCGCTGGATTTCGCCGCCTGAGAGCGAGCGGGTGGGGCGGTCGAGCGAGAGGTAGCCGAGGCCAATGCGGCAGAGGTAGGCCACGCGGGAGGTGATTTGTTTGTGAACGAGGCTGGCGGAGGCGTCGGCGTGGGGGATCGAGAGGTTTTCGAGGATCGGAAGGAGGCGGTTGAGTGCGAGAGCAGAGACGGCGGGGAGGGTGAGGTCGGCGATTCGGTAGTTCAGCGTCTCGGGCTGGAAGCGGCCGCCGTGGCAGACCGGGCAGGGCTGGTAGCTGCGGTAGCGGGAGAGCAGCACACGGATGTGCATTTTGTAGGCTTTGCTCTCGAGCCAGCGGAAGTAGCCGTTGACGCCATACCACTCGCCGGATTCCCAGGCTTCCGTGGGGTCGAGGCCGGGTTCGCCTTCGATGACGAAGTCGCGGTCGGCTTGGGGGAGGCGTTCGAAATTGCGGTGGATATCGATGCCGCGTTTGCGGCAGTGGCGCAGGAGGTCGTCCTGGCACTCGGCGGACTGGCCGCTTTGGAATGGGCGGATGACGCCTTCGGAGATCGATAGCGAGGGGTCGGGAATGACACGCTGCATGTCGATGCCGATGATGCGACCGAAGCCTTTGCATTCCGGGCAGGCGCCGAGGGGGGAGTTGAAACTAAAGAGGCCGGGTGAAGGGGGGCGTATATCTAGGTCGCAGGGGGCGCAATGCCAACCGGAGGTGTGGTAATCGATCCGAGCGGTGGCGGGGTCGATCACGGCGAGGCGGTCGTTGCCAAGTCGGAGGGAGGCTTCGATGGATTCAGTGAGGCGGGGGGAGGAAGTGCCGGCCTCGAGATCGATGCGGTCTTGGATGACGAGGATTTCGGCGGGGAGTTTTTTGAGCGATGTCTTCTCGTCAGTTCGCAGGATCTTTCCGTTTAGCCAAATGCGGAGGTAGCCTTGGCCCGAGAGGAATTCGAAAAACTCGGCCGGATTGGCGTTTTCCGGGGCCTTGATCGGGAAGGCGATGAGGAGGGATTTTCCAGGGTGGGCGGAGAGGATTTGGCGGAGGATCGAACCGGGGGTGCCGGGGAGGATTTCGCCAGAGCATTTAGGGCAGAAGGCTTTGGCAGCTCGGGGGAAGAGGAGCTTCAGGTAGTCGTTGATCTCGGTGATCGTGCCGACTGTTGAGCGCGTGGTGCGGACATTGTTCGCCTGCTCGATAGCAATAGCCGGCGGGATGCCTTCGATGCTGTCCGCAAGTGGTTTATCCATCCGCTCGAGGAACTGGCGGGTGTAGGGACTGAAGGTCTCTACATACCGCCGTTGTCCCTCGGCGTAGATGGTGTCGAACGCCAGGCTCGATTTGCCACTGCCGCTCGGTCCAGTAACGACAATGAGCTTCCCGAGGGGAAGCTCAAGGTCAATTCCTTGGAGGTTATTTTGTCTGGCTCCGCGAAGCCGAATGGAATCCACCCGTAAAATTCAGCGGGTGATTAGCCCTGCTTACCGCGGAGTTCTTCGGTGCGGAGAAGAACGCGCTGGCGCATGATTTTGCC
>JBMTBF010000218.1:0-3016 GCA_049429585.1 Terrimicrobiaceae bacterium
AACCCTGCACGAGGCTCGAATCGTTGTGCGCGATGCGCATGCCGCGACCGCCGCCGCCGGCGACCGCCTTGATCATCACAGGGAAGCCGATCTTGCGGGCGATCTTGAGCGCCTCCTCCTCGGTATCCACGGTGCCGTCGCTGCCGGGGGAAATGGGAACGCCGGCCTTGCGCGCGCTGTCGCGGGCGGAATTTTTGTCGCCCATCAACCGGATCGCGTTGGGCGTCGGCCCGATGAATTTCACATTGCAGCTGGCGCAGACCTCGGCGAAGTGGGCGTTCTCGGCGAGGAATCCATAGCCGGGATGGATCGCGTCCACATCGGCGATCTCGGCCGCGCTGATGATGCGGTCGATTTTGAGATAGCTCTCGTTGCTGGGGGCGGGCCCGATGCAAATCGCCTCGTCGGCCAGTTGGACATGCAGGCTGTGGATGTCGGGCTCGGAGTAGATGGCGACCGATTGAACGCCGAGTTCTTTGCAGGCCCGGATGATGCGCAGTGCGATCTCGCCCCGGTTGGCGATCAGGATTTTTTTGAACATGGCGGGAGGCCGTGGAGGATTATTTCAAGCGGAACATCGCCTGGCCGAATTGGACGGGCTTGCCGTTCTCGGCGCAGATTTCGGTGACGGTTCCGGCGACCTCGGCCTTGACCTCGTTCATCACCTTCATCGCTTCGATGATGCAAACAACGGTATCTGGCGTGATTTCTTGGCCGACAGAGACGAAGGCCGGAGAATCCGGCGAGGGCGAAGAATAGAAGGTGCCCACCATGGGGGACTTGATTTCGATGCCGCCCGAGGCCGCTGGGGCTGCAGCAGGTGCTGGAGCCGATGCGGCGGGTTCCGGCGCGGGGGCGGGCTGGGCTGCTGGTCCGCTGTAGGCAACCATCGGCTGGGAGGTGACGACCGAGTGGGAGACCGTGGCCTCCGAGGTTTTGAGGGTGATTTTAAATCCCTCCCGTTCCATTTTGAAGACGGCGACGCCGTTCTTCTTCATGAGGTCGATAAGTGTGCGAATTTCTTTGATGTCCACGGTAGGTATGGGTTTTTTGAACGAAGCGAATCCTGTCATGTGCCGTCTCGCACGGTCAAGCCGGGTATTTACCGAATCCACGATCCATCACATTTGAAAACGTCCGCCACATCTGTCACCAACATCGCCGCCTACCGCTTCGCCGAGCTCTCGGACCTCAAGCCGCTGCGCACGCGCCTGATTGATTTTTGCAAGGCGAGGGGACTGAAAGGCACGATCCTGCTGAGCACCGAGGGCGTGAATTTGTTCGTCGCCGGCGGCGCGGGTGAGGTCGACGAATTGGTTGCCGAACTCCGCGCCATTCCTGGCCTCGGCGGGTTGGCTCCGAAATACAGCGAGAGCGCCGATCAGCCCTTCACCCGGATGTTGGTGCGGATCAAAAAAGAGATCATCGCCTTTGGAGTTGAAGGTATCCGTCCGGGCGTGCGCACCTCGCCCAAGCTCAACGCCGCGACGCTCAAGCAATGGCTCGACGAAGGCCGCAACATCGCGCTGCTCGACACGCGCAACGACTACGAGGTCAAGCTCGGCACTTTCCGAGGCGCAATTCCAGCGGGGATCGACCACTTCCGGGATTTTCCCGAAGCCGTGCAAAAGCTTCCTGAATCGATGAAAGACCAGCCGGTCGTGATGTTTTGCACCGGCGGCATTCGCTGCGAAAAAGCCGGCCCCTACATGGAGTCGCAAGGCTTCCGCGAAATCTACCAACTCGACGGCGGCATCCTGAAATACTTCGAGGAAGTCGGCGGTGCGCATTACGACGGCGAGTGTTTTGTGTTCGACCAGCGCGTGGGCGTTGACCCCGCGCTGCGCGAGACCGGTTCCTCGCAATGCTACCGCTGCCTCGCCCCGCTCACCGCCGAGGACCAAGCCGACGAGCAATTTGTCGCCGGCGAGAGTTGTCCATTTTGTTTCAAAACCAGCGCCGAGAAAATGCAGGACCGCATCGTCGCGCTGGAGGCCGCGATCCGCGCCGCCACCACGCCGCTGCCCGGCAGCCTCCCTGCCGACAACTTCCGCCCGATCGCGATTCCCGCCGAGTGCGACGGGAGGGAGATTTTGGAAACCCTCGGCGCGATTTTTCCCCACACCGAACCCGCCGAATGGCTCCGGATTTTTGAGAAAAACCAAATCCTCTCCGCCTCGCGCGTGCCTGTTTCGCCAAGCCATCGCGTCCGCGCCGCAGAACGCTATCTCCGAAAAACTCCCGCCGACATCGAGCCAGAGGTCAACGCCGCCATCCGCATCCTCCACGAGGACGAAGCCTTGATCGTGATCGACAAGCCCGCGCCGTTGCCGGTCCACCCAAGCGGGCGCTTCAACCGCAACACGCTCCTCTCCATCCTGCACACGGCCTGCCATCCGCTGAAACCCCGCCCCGCCCACCGGCTCGACGCCAACACCAGCGGGCTCATCGTTTTCACCCGCACGCGGCATTTCGCCAAACTCGTGCAACCGCAATTCGAGCGCGGCGAGGTCGAAAAAATCTACCTCGCCCGCATCCACGGCCATCCGGCAGCGGAAGAGTTTTCCTGCGACGCTCCGATCGCCTCCGAACCGACCAAAGCCGGCGCCCGCGACATCGACCCCGCCGGCCTCCCCGCGAAAACCGAATTCCGCGTCCTGCGCCGTGACCCCGACGGCTCCGCCTTGGTCGAAGCCCGCCCGCTCACCGGCCGCACCAACCAAATCCGCGCGCACCTCTGGCACCTCGGCCATCCCATCGTCGGAGACCCCGTTTATCTCAAAAACTCCCACCTCGGCACGAGCCAGACACTCCCCCTGTCCGCGCCCCCGATGTGCCTCCACGCCCACCGCCTCGCCTTCCGCCACCCGCTCGAAAACAAGCTCGTCCGCTTCGTGGCTCCGATGCCCGCATGGGCTCACACGAAGGCACGAGGCCACGAAGGGGGAGCGTTGTAGCAACGGCAGTCCTCTGCCGTTTTGGAGCAGACCCGCGAATGACGCGAATCCACGCGAAT
>JBMTBF010000219.1:0-3000 GCA_049429585.1 Terrimicrobiaceae bacterium
GGCGAGACCACCCTCATGCGCATCAAGGAAAGCGCGCACGACTACCGCTACTTCCCCGACCCCGATCTTCTTCCCGTCAAAACCGCGCCGATCGTCGAGGCCGCCCGCGCCCGCAAGCCGGAGCTGCCTTGGGAAAAACGCGCCCGCTTCGTGGCTGACTTCGGCGTCAGTGATTACGACGCCGCCGTGCTGGCGAATGATCTCGCGCTCGCCTCATATTTCGAAACAGCCGCGAAGGGCGCGAAGAAACCCAAAAATGTCGCGAACTGGATTCTCAACGACCTCCAGAGCGCGCTAGGCAATTCCTCCCTCACGATCACCGACTGCCCCGTGCCGCCGCACGCGCTCGATGAACTCGTCAACCTCATCGATTCCGGCGCGATCAATTCCAAGCAAGGCAAGGAAGTCTTCGCCGAGATGTTCACCAGCGGAAAACCCGCCGCGACCATCGTCGAGGAAAAGGGCCTGAAACAGGAAAGCGACACCGGCGCCATCGAGGCGTTTGTGGACCAAGTCATCGCCGCCAACCCCGGCCCTGTCGCCGACTTCAAAGCAGGAAAAGTCTCCGCTTTGAATTTCCTCAAAGGCCAGGTGATGAAACTCTCCAAGGGCAAGGCCAACCCCGCGCTCGCCGGGGAGATTTTGGAGAAGAAACTCCGGTGACCCCGTCTGGCACCGGCCGCTGAATGCTCGAGCAATGGACCGAGTGGTTGCGCCAGTCGATGGCGTGGATCGAGCAAACCGGACCCGTCGGCTGGGTATGGTTCATCGTGCTCTACACCCTCTCGTGCGTCCTCTTTCTGCCCGGCTCGGTGCTGAGCGTCGGCGCGGGGGCGGTTTATGGATTCTGGGGCGGCACCGCGCTGGTCTCCCTCGCCTCGGTCGCCGGGGCGCTGGCGAATTTCGTCTCTGCCCGTTTTCTCCTGCGCGGCTTGATGGAGCGCCGATTCGCGAACAGTAAAAAATTCCAAGCCCTCAACCATGTCGCGACCAAGGACGCCTGGCGCATGGTGATCCTCACGCGACTCTCACCCATCCTGCCACACAGTCTGGTGAGCTGCGCCTTCGGCCTCTCGCGTATCCGCTCCTGGCGTTTCCTCCTCGCCTCGTGGATCGGTTTTTTTCCCATCAGTGCGGCCTACGCCTACAGCGGTTCGGTCCTTGGAAAAGCCACCAAGGCCGGTCTGCACCAAGGCCCCTGGGTGTGGCTTTTTTACGGACTGGAAATCGGCGTTACAATCGCTGTGACTTGGTGGATCACCCACGCCGCGCATCGCGCGTTGAAATCCGTCGCCCCCGAAGTGGTGGACGAAGAAATTTACTGAACGGGTGCCACGAGGGGCGCCGCAGCGGGTGCCTCCGAATCGGGAATCGGGACTGACGAGGCAGGAACTCCAGGCCCCCGGGGAGTGGCAGAGACTCCTGGCGCCGAAGGGCGATCCATCGCAATCAACTCCGAAACCGTGACAAATCGGAAACCCCTCGAAAGAAGCCCATCCAGCACAGCGGGCATGGCATCGATGGTGGAAGGATGGATGTCGTGGGCAAGAACGATAGATCCCGACTTCGTGTTTTGGAGAATGTGATTCGAGACATGGGAGGCCTTGCGGATTTTCCAGTCGAGAGGATCCACCGACCAAATGACTACAGTGAGCCCGAACTCGTCATTGAGGCGTTTGGTGACGGCGGCATTCGTTGCGCCGTAGGGGGGGCGGATCGTCGTGGGACTCACGCCGCAAGCTTGTAAGATCACATCGTTGGTTTTGGTAATTTCCTCATTCAACTTGGCAGCGCTGCATTTGCTGAGGGAGGGGTGAGTGTATGTGTGATGGCCGACTTCATGGCCCTCCGCGACGATGCGCTGCATAATTTCGGGATACTGCACGACATTCTGGCCGATCACATAGAAAGTCGCCTTGAGGCCGCGCTCTTTCAGCATGTCGAGCAGGCGGGGGGTTTGTTTGGGGTGCGGACCATCGTCAAATGTCAATGCGATGTAGGGGCCTTCGACATTACAACTGTTATAGCTGGGTTTGCGCGGGGAGGCGGGGATCGTAGGTGGCGCAGGAATTGCCACTGCAGATGGTTCGTCCGAAAGGTGGAGAGTGGAGGTGGTCGGATCAGGAAAAACGGCCGGGCTCAAACCATCATCTGGTCGGGCGGGAAGTTGGGCTTTGGCGGGAGCCATGCCGGGCACAAGCATCAATGCAAAAGCCACAGCAAGAAAAGAACGGGTCGTTTGGTTCATTCGATGGAGTGTTGGAAATAGATGGCTTTTCAGAGTTGGAAAGCAAAACCCAATTATTGGAGACTCCAGACGGTTTCACCGGAAACCATCGTTCTCACCGCGCGGCCACGCCAAGTGTGGCCGTGGAAGGGCGTGTTTTTCGACAGTGACAGCGAGGCGTTTTTATCGAAGGTCCAATCGAGATTCGGATCGATCAGCGTGATATCGGCCGGGGCGCCGGGCGAGAGAGTGCCGCGGTCCAGCTTGAGGAGCTTGGCAGGCTCGCAGCTGTAGAGGGCAATCAGGCGCCGTAGATCGATGGCCCGGCGCTTGTGGACGAGGATGTCGTGGAAGGTGGCGAATTGGGTTTCGAGCCCGGTGATGCCGAACGGGGCATGGTCGATCTCAACCTCCTTCTCGTAGGCGGCGTGCGGGGCATGGTCGCTGCAAAGAATCGTGAGCGTGCCGTCGGCGATGCCTTCGATGATGGCCTCGATGTCCTCCGGCGCGCGGAGGGGCGGGTTCATTTTGAAATTGCTGTCGAACGCGGCGAGCTCGGCATCGGTGAGCGCGATGTGGTGCGGGCAGACCTCGCCGGAAATTTTCACGCCGCGAGCGCGCGCCTCGCGGATGAGTCGCACACTGCCTCCGGAGCTGATGTGCTGGCAGTGGATCGGCGAGTCGAGGAGTTCGGCGAGGAGGATGTTGCGGGCGACGATCATTTCCTCGCCGGCGCGCGGCCAGCCGGGCAGGCCGAGGCGGAGGCTCCACTC
>JBMTBF010000220.1:0-2983 GCA_049429585.1 Terrimicrobiaceae bacterium
GGGATCGCCAAGGTCGGCGTCATGACCCTCCGCGAGGACAAATCCACCGCTCCCTGACATGGACAATCCGCAATTCCGGCGGAATGTCGTCATCGTCGCCGTTTTCCACCTCCTCCTTATAGCCGCCATTTTCTACTTCGCTTTCCGCGAGGTGAAAAAACCCGAAGGCGAAATCGTCTGGGTCGCCCCCAGCTCCTTCAGCCAAGTTTCAGAGCCGGAAATCGAACCCGAGCCAGAATCAGAAGCGACCCCAGAACCAACTCCCGAACCTACGCCGGAGCCCACTCCCGAACCAACCCCTGAACCCACTCCCGAGGAATCCGACATTGTCGAATCCACCCCGACTCCCACTCCCAAACCAACGCCCACGCCTACTCCAAAACCGACTCCAACCCCTACTCCCAAGCCCACACCAAAACCTACCCCCAAGCCAACGCCCAAACCCTCGCCAAAACCGTCACCCAAACCCTCCCCGAAGGCATCTCCCAAGCCGTCTCCAAAGGCATCCCCGAAACCCTCTCCGAAGCCTTCGCCCAAAGCTTCTCCCAAATCCTCCCCAAAACCCACCGCCACCCCATCCTCGGAAAAGAAAGCCGACACCGCTGCGGACGACGCCAAGAAGAAAGCCTTCACCGAGTCGAAGGAATCCGGCAGCGCGGCATCCGGTTCCGGCACCGCCGCAAAATCCGGCGGCGGAGGCACCGCCAGCGAGTTTGGTTGGTATCACGACCTCATCCATGACCGCTTTTTCAGCCAGTGGGAGCAACCCACCTCGATCTTCGAGCAGGACAAATCCTTCGTCTGCACCGTGAAAATCCACATCGGCCGCGACGGCACGATCAAAAGCTCGGAAATCGTCAAATCCAGCGGCAACCCGATCATGGACCAATCCGTGCAAACCGCCCTCGGCCGCGTCACCAAAATCGACTCCCCCCCCACCGGCCTCGGCTCCAGCGACGGCTACACCGTGAACATCAACTTCGAGCTGCAGTAAGGCCGCGAGGTGCGCAAATCCTCAGCCAGGATGGGGAAAATACGCCGCGACCAGAGTGGGCGGACCAAAATCAGGCGATATTCGTTCTTGAGTTTGGCGAGGTGGGCAACGAGTGTATGCGGTCTAAATCGGGCCGTGGCTCAGCTTGGTAGAGCGCTTGAATGGGGTTCAAGAGGTCGAGAGTTCAAATCTCTCCGGCCCGATTTCCGATCCGGGTTTGTGCCCGGTTTTTTTATGCCCCGAGAAGCAGGCGGGCAGGGTTCTCGATGCAATCCTTCACGCGGATGAGGAAGGTCACGGCCTCCTTGCCATCGACCACGCGGTGGTCGTAGCTGAGCGCGAGATACATCATCGGGCGGGCGACAATCTGGCCGTTCACCACGACGGGGCGCTCCTGGATTTTGTGCATGCCGAGGATTCCGCTTTGGGGCGGGTTGAGGATCGGGGTGCTGAGGAGCGAGCCGTAGACGCCGCCGTTGCTGATGGTGAAGACGCCGCCGCTGAGGTCGTCGAGGGAGATTTTGCCTTCGCGGGCTTTGGCGGCGTAGGCGGCAAGGCGGGTTTCGATGTCGGCGAAGGTGAGTTTTTCGCAATCGCGCAGGACAGGGACGACAAGGCCTTTCTCGGTGCCGACGGCGACGCCGACATCGTAGGAGTTGTTCAAAATGAGGTCGTCGCCATCGATGCGGGAGTTGATGGCGGGGACGGCTTGGAGGGCGTCCACGACGGCTTTCACAAAGAAGCTCATGAAGCCGAGTTTGACGCCGTGTTTTTTGGAGAAGTCGTCCTGCAAGGCTTTGCGGAGGCTCATCACGGCGCTCATGTCACACTCGTTGAAAGTGGTGAGGATGGCGGCGGTGTGCTGGGCTTTGACGAGTTGCGCGGCGATCTTGCGGCGCAGGGGCGTCATTTTTTTGCGGACGGCGCGGGAGTCCGAGGAAATGGGTTGGGGCGCGGGCTCGACGACGACGGGTGCGGAAGCCGGAGCTGGTGCAGGGGAGGATTTGGCTGGCGCGGGAGCAGGGGTTGGCGCGGCGGCTGGAGCAGCTGCGGGAGCTGGGGCAGGCGTAGCCGGGGCGGCGGGCGCTGCTCCGGTGGCGGCGGGGTCAATCTCGGCGACGACTTGGCCGATTTTCACCTCGGTGCCTTCGGCGACCTTGGTGCTGACGACACCGGCGGCGGGGGCGTTGACCTCTTGGGAAACCTTGTCGGTTTCGAGCGTGAAGAGGAGTTCGTCGGCTGCGACTTGCTCGCCGTCCTTTTTGTGCCAGATGGAGAGAACGCCGGAGGTGATGGACTCGCCGACGGATGGGATTTTGACTTCGACTTTCATGCTCGTGGTGTGGTGGTTCAGATTTCGAAGGCCTGCTGGAGCAGGTTGGCTTGCTGGGTTTTGTGTTTGCCGTAGGAGCCGACCGCCGGGCTGGCGCTCTCGGGACGGCCTGCGTATCCAAGGAGAGAGCCGACGATTTCGGCGATGCGCGGGGCGAGGAAGAACCAGGCTCCCTGGTTCTCGGGTTCCTCCTGGCACCAGACGAAACGCTTCGCGGATTTGTAGCGCTTCACGATATCGCGGATGCGGTCGTTGTGGAGCGGGTAGAGTTGCTCGATGCGGATGATCGCCGTGGTGGCGTCTTGCTTCGCCTCGGCGCGGGCACGGACGAGGTCGAAGTAAACCTTCCCCGAGCAGAACACGATGCGGGTGACTTTTTTCGGATCCTTGATGGCGGGGTCGTCGAGGATTTCCTCGAAGCGGGCATTGGTAAAATCCTCGACGCGCGAGACGGAATCCTCGGAGCGCAGGAGGCTCTTGGGCGTCATGATGACGAGCGGCTTGCGGTAGGCGCGGTGGATCTGGCGGCGGAGGGAGTGGAAATACTGGGCCGGCGTGGTGGGGTTCACGACCTGCATGTTTTCCTGCGCGCAGAGCTGGAGGAAGCGCTCGAGGCGGGCGCTGGAGTGCTCAGGCCCCTGGCCTTCGTAGCCGTG
>JBMTBF010000221.1:0-2982 GCA_049429585.1 Terrimicrobiaceae bacterium
ACGACGGCGGCGATGTCGCCGGCTTTCACTGTTTTTCCGATGGCCGGAGGTTCGGCAAAGACGATGTCGGTGAGTTCGGCTTGGGCGTGGTCGGTGATGCCGACCGTGCCAGTGTCTCCCTCGACGAGGATCCATTCGTGACTGGTGGCGTAGCGGAGGTTTTCAGGAACATTCATGGTTTTTTGAGGAAAGGCTTTTTGACAACTTCGGAGCGGAAGCGGCGGTCGCGGACTTCGATTTGGACTTCCTGACCGGGATCGCAGTAGGCGGGCGGCAGGTAGGCGAGGGCAATTCCGTAGCCGAGGCTCGGCGAGAGCGCGCCGCTAGTGGTCTCAGTGACGGGTTCGCCATTCACAAACACGCGGTAGTGCGAGCGGATCGGCGGAGATTTCTCGGTGACGCGCAGGGCGCAGAGTTTGTGCGGGAGGACGGCGTGCTGCTTTTGCGAGACGAGGGCGTCGCGACCAATGAAAGCGGGCTTTTTGAGATCGCAGAAAAATCCGAGTCCAGCCTCGAGCGGGGTGCGGTCGGGCGAGAGGTCGGAGCCGTTGAGCGGGTAGCACATTTCGAGGCGGAGCGTGTCACGGGCTCCCAAGCCGCAGGGCGTGGCGCCTGCTGCCAGAGCGGCATGCCAGGCGGCAGGGGCTTCGGAGGCGGGCATGATCCATTCGAAGCCATTTTCGCCAGTATAGCCGGTGGTGGCGATGAAGGAGCCGGGCTGGTTTTCGAGCACGCGGTTGCGCTCGGCGGGCATGGGGCGTTGGAAGAGTTTTTCGAAAACCTCGGCGGCTTTCGGGCCTTGAATCGCGAGGGCGGCGAACTCCGAACTGCGGTCGGTGAATGTCACGCCTGGCGCGGCGTGTTTTTTCAACCAGGCGGCGTCCTCGTCGATCTTCGCGGCGTTGACGATGAGGAGATATTTTTCCTCCGCGAGGCGGTAGGCGATGAGGTCGTCGATCACGCCGCCGCGTTCGTTGAGAAGTAGCGTGTATTGGGCCTGGCCTACTGGGACAGATGCGAGGTTATTCGTGAGGAGTGAGTCGAGCCAGGCGGTGGCACCGGGGCCTTCGACGAAAAACTCGCCCATGTGCGAGATGTCGAACACGCCGCAGGATTCGCGCACGGCTTTGTGCTCTTGAAGGATTCCCGTGTATTGAACCGGCATTTCCCAACCGGCGAATTCGACGATGCGGCCGCCGGCGGCGAGGTGTTGGTCGTGAAGGGGTGTGCGCATCAGGCGGTGGGCGGCTTGGCGTGTTGGTCGTCGAAGTTCAAGTAGGTGTAGAGCGTGAGACTTTTCTCGTAGTCGTCAAGCAGACGCATGGCCTCGTTCGGCTTGAGGCGGTCGGATTTGATGGCGGCGTCGGTCTGGGCCTTCATGCGGCGCGCGAGTTCATTCACATCCCACTGGGTGAGGCTCAGGACTTGGCCGATCGTGCTGCCTGGGAGGATTTCCTCGATGTAATAGCCGCTGTCTTCGTCCTCATCGAGGTAGATGTGCATTTCGTTCACGCGTCCGAAGAGGTTGTGGAGATCGCCCATGATGTCCTGATAAGCGCCGGCGAGGAAGAAGCCGACATAGTAGGGCTCGCCGGGCTTCCAGCGGTGGAGCGGGAGGGTTTCCTTCACATCCTGGAAGTCGATGAACTTCGCGACCTTCCCGTCCGAGTCGCAGGTGATGTCCACGAGTGTGGCATTGCGGTCCGGGGCTTCGTTCAAACGCTGGATCGGCATGACCGGGAAAAGCTGGCCGAGCGCCCAGTGGTCGAGGAGGGATTGGAAAACCGAGAAGTTGCAGAGGTATTGGTCGCCGAGGGCGTTTTGGATTTCCTGAACCTCCTCGGGGAGAGGCTCGGATTTGTTGAAAAGCTCCACCGTGCGCGTCGCGATCTGCCAGTAGACCGTCTCGATGCCTGCCTTGGTGCGAAGATCGAGCAGACCGAGGTCGAACATCGACTGGGCTCGCTCCCGGATTTCCTGGGCGTCGTGGAAATTCTCGAGTCGGCGGTCCATCGAGAGTCCGGCTTGGATATCGAGGATGTCCGCAAGGAGATTTGGTTGGCCGTTTGGCGCGGGCTTGGCGGGATGCTCGACATGGCTGGCTTTTTCAATCGCGCCGAACGCCTCGACGATCAAAACCGAGTGCTGGGCTACAATGGCGCGACCGCTTTCGCTGACAAGGACGGGATGTGGAACGGATTCCGAGTCGCAGACCTCCTTAACGGTATAAACGATGTCGCGGACATATTCGTCCATTGAATAGTTCATTGAGCTGTCGAACGTCGTGCGTGAACCGTCGTAGTCCACGCCCAGGCCGCCGCCGACATCCAGGTGGCCAAGCTCATGTCCCATCTTGGAGAGCTTCGCGTAAAAGCGTGAGGCTTCACGGACGGCGCGCTTGATCGTCCCGATATCGGGAACCTGCGAGCCGACATGGAAGTGGACGAGCTTGAGGCAATGCGCGAGTCCGGCGGTGTGGAGCATGTCGCTGGCCTCGACAAGGTCGGCGGTGGAGAGGCCGAACTTGGCGTTCTCTCCGCCGCTGGTGGCCCATTTGCCGGCGCCCTTGGAAAGAAGACGAACACGAAGGCCGATCATTGGCTCGATTTTCATGTCCTGCGACACACGGAGGATGTGGGCCAACTCCTCGAGTTTTTCGACAACGAGGATGACTTTTTTTCCCAATTTGCGTCCGAGAAGGGCGCTGCGGATGAAGCTCGTGTCCTTGTATCCATTGCAGATCACGAGGCTTTCGGGATCGGTGTGGACGGAAAGCGCGGCGAGGAGTTCCGGCTTGCTGCCGGCCTCAATGCCAAAATGCCAGGGCTTGCCGGCATCGAGGATTTCCTCCACGACCTCGCGGAGTTGATTGACCTTGATGGGAAACACGCCGCGGTAGGGAGCGGTGTAGCTCGCCTCCGCGATGGCATTGGCGAATGCCTTGTTGATCGTCTCAACCCGATCTCGCAGGAGGTCGTGGAA
>JBMTBF010000222.1:0-2934 GCA_049429585.1 Terrimicrobiaceae bacterium
GAGGCGCTCCGCATTTGCGAAACCCTCGTCCGCTCGAACGCGCTGGACATCATCGTTCTCGACTCTGTTGCCGCACTGGTGACGAAGTCCGAACTCGAAGGCGAGATCGGCGATGCGGTGGTCGGCGCGCAAGCACGCCTGATGAGCAACGCGCTCCGCAAGCTCACCTCGTTCATTTCCAAAGCCAACACGATCTGCCTCTTCACGAACCAAATCCGCGAGAAAATCGGTGTGATGTTCGGCAATCCCGAGACGACTCCCGGCGGCAAGGCGCTTAAATTCTATGCCAGCGTCCGCATTGACATCCGCCGCATCGGCGCGATCAAGAATAGCGACGGCTCGGTGTCCGGAAACCGCACGAAGGTCAAGGTCGTGAAAAACAAGGTCGCCCCGCCCTTCACCGAAGCGGAGTTCGACATCATGTATAACGAGGGCATTTCGAACACCGGCTCGCTGCTCGATCTCGCGCTCGAGAAGGGGATCGTCGAAAAGCGTGGTTCCTGGCTCAGCTACAAGGGCAGCCAGCTTGCGCAAGGCCGCGATGCCGCCAAGGAACTCCTCAAGAGCGACTCGAAAATCTACGGCGAAATCGAGGCCGATGTAATGGCCGCGATGGAAAAAGCCTGATCCGGCTAGGAAAGCACGCCGCCGCGTAGCTCCAGCACGCGGCGGATGGTTTCCTCGATCAGATTGTTCGGGCAACTCGCTCCTGCAGTGATGCCGACCGTCAGTTGTTCGCGTGTGGGCAGCCAATTTTCAGCTGCGATTTCCATTTTCGCGTGGATGTCGAAATGCCGGATCGAGTCGCCCGAAACGATGCAGTCCGCATTGCGAATGAAGTAAGTGGGAAGTTTCTGCTCGCCGATTTCAACAAGGTGCGTGGTGTTCGAGCTGTTGTAGCCGCCGACAACCAGCAGCAGGTCGAGCGATTCGTTGAGGAGTTGGAACAACGCATCCTGCCGGTCCTGTGTCGCGCCGCAAATTGTATCGAAATACCGGAAGTTTGCTGTACTGCCGCCATCGCGCTTGGCCACGGCCTCACGGAGGAGGTTTTGGATCGCCTCGGTTTCGCTGCGAAGCATCGTCGTCTGGTTGGCCACACCGACGCGTTCCAAGTGGGTAAGGGGATCAAATCCCGGGCTGGCGGCGCCACGGAAGCGGGCGAGGAATTTTTCGGCCTCGCCACCGTGGATCATGAAATCGGCGACGGCTTGTGCGTCCTCAAGGTTGAAGACAATCAAGTAGTGGCCCTCCCCGTCCTGCCCCAGCGCGCGCGAGGCGGTGGCACGGGTTTCCTCGTGGGAGGCTTTGCCGTGGATGATCGAGGTCACGCGCTCGGTGGCATTTTGGCGGACGCGCTTCCAGACGCTCATCACATCGCCGCAGGTGGTGTCGATGATCTGGCAGCCATGGGCTTTGACCAAATTGATTACGGCGACCTCTGCGCCGAACGCCGGAACGATCACGACATCCTCGGGTTGCAGACTGTTGAGGTCGGCATCGGATGGATGGGCTGCCAGTGAGCGGATGCCAAGCGCCTCGATCTGGGCGTTCACATCCGGGTTGTGGATGATTTCGCCGAGGAGGAAAATCCGTCGGTCCTTGAAAACCTTTCCCGCCGCGTAGGCGAGGTCGATCGCGCGCTCGACTCCGTAGCAAAACCCGAATTCCTTCGCGAGGCGGATGGTCGTGTTTCCCGCCTGGAGAACGCCGCCCTGCGCGCGGATTTTTTCGACGAGCTCGCTGCGGTAGTGGGTTTCCACCTGGGCCTGGACATGGGCCATGACCTCCGGAGTTCGAATGTTGACGCGTGCCGGGGTGCTCATGACGCAACGGGGCGGGATTTCACGGTCTCGCGGGCCTTGCCCAGAAAGAGGCTGCAGGGGTTGGTGCAAAAAAGCGGAATGCGTCCAGTGCAGGAGTTCGGTTGTGGTTCGGTATCGCCGGGTTCGATCGGCCAGAGAATTTGGCGGAGGCAACAAGGTCGGCAAAGCGACTCGATGAGGCGGGTGGCTTCATCGCGTGTGAGGAGTCCGGTGATTCGATACATTCCTGTCTGGCGGTTTAGCGATTCACGCAGGGGCGGGGCAATCTTTTCGCCTCGCAAAACCGCACGCCAATTTCCCAGCGAGGCGGGATAAAGCAAATCAAGTGCAAGACGGAGTTCATCGGGGGATTTGATTTGCAGCTCCCAACCCCGGCGAAGATTCGGCCTCGTTTTGAGTGGACGGTAGTCGCCAGAGTCCTCCCATCGGGCGATCCCAGCGGCCTCCTCTGGGGAGTGAAAAACCTCCAAATCCTCGCGACCCGCGTCGGCCTCGTGTCGTATCGAAAAACCGCTTGGCAGTTTTTTGATCACTGCCTCCCCGATCTGACAACAACCCGATGAAATAGCAGCAGAGAGAAACTCCGTGAGCGATTCATGGGCTGCCGCATGCAGGGAATCCATGCGGGGAGGGGGCAGAAATCAGACCTGGCGGCGACGCTTGACCTTGACGAGCGCGAGCGAGCGCATGAGAGCAGCCTTGGTGGTGGCCTGCTCCTCGTCGCTCAAGCGCTCGTTGCGCATGGCCTCCTCGGCACGCTTGATTGCGGCCTCAGCGGCGGATTCGTCGATGTCGCTTTCCTTCACCGCCATGTCAGTGAGTACGGCGATTTTCTCCTGCGTGACTTCGACAAACCCCTCGCCGACAGCGAGGCGGGTTTCCTCACCGTTTTTCATCACACGGAGCTCCCCTGGTTCGAGAAGGGACATCAAAGGCGCGTGCATGGGCAACACGCCGAGTTCCCCCTCGACACCGGGAATCACAACGGAGTCGACATTGTCCGAGAAGGTCTTGGCTTCCGGCGTGACGATTTCGAGACGCACCATGGCGATCAGCCTTCCTTCACCATGTCGATGCCACCCTTCATATAGAAGTTGGCTTCGGGAAC
>JBMTBF010000223.1:0-2859 GCA_049429585.1 Terrimicrobiaceae bacterium
ACCGCTCTGTGGTTGAGACCCTCGTCCGCGAGGCGCTTTTCCGCCAACTCGGCAAACCCGCTCCTGGCGTCCCGCCCACTCTTCTTGTCAACAGCTCCGCCCGCCACATGCACATCTCGCCGGAAAACCTCGAGGTGCTTTTCGGCAAGGGCGCGGAGTTGACCGTCCACAAGATGCTTTATCAAAAAGACCAGTTTGCCTCGCAGCAAACGGTCACGCTGGTCGGTCCCCGCAAGCGCATCATCCCGAATCTCCGAATCCTCGGCCCCTGCCGCAACCTGACCCAGATCGAACTCGCCTTCACCGACTCGATCCAGCTCGGCATCGACATCCCGGTCCGCATGTCCGGCGACATCGAGGGAACTCCCGGCGCCTATATCATGGGACCAAAAGGCATGCTCGAGATGAAAAACGGCGTCATCCGCGCCGCGCGCCATGTCCACATGTCGCCCTCGGATGCCGAATTCTACGGCGTGAAGCATCTCGACAAGATCACTCTCAAAGTCACCTCGAAAGGCTGCAACACGCGCTTCGACGACCTCCTCGTCCGCGTCGATCCAACTTTCAAACTCGAGGTTCACATCGACACCGACGAGGCGAATGCCTGCGATCTCGACCACGCCGAGAAGGTGGAACTTTTCAAATCCTAACCCTGAACCCAACCAACCAACCCAAACAAAATGAGCGAAGCAATCGGACTACTCGAAACCCGCGGCTACGTCGGCCTGGTGGAAGCCAGTGACGCGATGGTCAAAGCCGCCAATGTGCAACTGGTCAAATCCGTCCCCATCGGCGGAGCGTTGATCACAACCATCGTCCAAGGCGATGTCGGCAGCGTCAAAGCGGCCGTCGAAGCTGGACGCGAAGCGGCGAACCGCGTCGGCAATCTCGTGGCCTCCCATGTGATCGCCCGCCCCGCGCCGGAACTCCTGAAATTTTTCACCGCCTGATTTTTTAGAAAACCCATTTTATGGCTAACCAAGCACTCGGAATGATCGAAACCAAGGGCCTCGTGTCGCAGTTCGAAGCAACTGACGCGATGCTCAAAGCCGCCAATGTCGACCTCATCGGCTGGGAAAAAGTCGGCTCCGGCAATGTCGCCGTCTTTGTCGCCGGCTCCGTCGCCGCTGTGAAATCCGCTGTCGAAGCGGGTGCCACCGCCGCCAGCACGATCGGCGAAATCGTCGCCGTCCATGTGATCCCTCGTCCGCACGAGGATCTCGTGAAGCTCGGCAAGTTCCTCGGCGGAAAACCCGCCACCGCCAAGTAATCCACGCGATCCGGTAAGATCCATGTCCGCCAAAAACAAAATCCTCGTCTCCAATATCGGGAGCACCTCGTTCAAGTTCCGCTTGTTTGAGATGCCTTCCGAGAAGGTCCTGGCGAAGGGCGGCGTGGAGCGCATCGGATCGACCGATTGCCCATACACCATCTCGCTCGGGGATGCCGCGCCCGAAAAAGGCACGGCATCCTTCCCCGACCACGGCGCCGCCATCCGCTTCATCGAGCAAAAGCTCGGCGGGTTCGACGGCATCGCGGCGGTGGGCTTCAAGCCCGTGATGGCGAAGGGCATTTCCGGCACGCAGATCATGGACGAGCCAGTGCTCCGGGCCATGGAGGACTACAACACCCTCCTCCCCGCGCACAACCCGCCCTACATCGCCGGCGTCCGGCTTTTCAATCAACTCCACCCCTCGCTGCCCTGCATCGGCACCTTCGAAACCGCGTTCTACGACCACATTGGTCCCGCGACCTATCGTTACCCGGTGCCGCTCGAGTGGGAGGAAAAATACGGAATCCGCCGCTATGGATTCCACGGAGCGAGCCATCGGTTCGTCTCCCAGCGCTGCGCCGAACTCCGCGGCACCGACAAGCTCCGCGTCATTTCCTGCCACCTCGGCGGGAGTTCCTCGATCGCGGCGGTCGTCGATGGCAAAGCCGTTGATTCGAGTTGGGGCATGACCCCGCAGAGCGGCCTGCCGCAAAACAACCGCGCCGGCGACTTCGATTGCTTCGCGCTCATCTACCTAGCCCGCAATCTCGGCCTCGGACTCGACAATGTCGAAAAAGCGCTCACCAGCCAGTCTGGCCTCAAAGGCATGTCCGGGCTTGCGACCGGCGACATCCGCGACCTCGACGAAGCCGCTGCGAAAGGCAACGCCAACGCCCGCATCGCGCTGGACATGTTCGCCAACCAAATCCGCCGCTTCATCGGCCAATTCCTCGTTCGCATGAACGGAGCGGATGTCCTGATTTTCACCGCCGGCATCGGCGAGAACAGCCCGAACCTCCGCGCCGCCGTCTGCGCGAATCTCGATTTCTGCGGGCTCGAACTCGACCCCGAACTCAACGCCGCCACCCGCGCGACCGAGACCATCATTTCCAAACCTTCCTCGAAGATCGAGGTCCGCGTGATCCCGACCAACGAGGAACTCGTCATCGCCCGCAACGCCTGGGCAAAACTCCAAGAATCCCGTTAACCAACCCCGAAACAGTCAACCAACCAAACCAAACACCATGTCACAACAAGCACTCGGAATGATCGAAACCCGCGGCCTCATCGCCCTCGTTGAAGCCACGGACGCCATGCTCAAATCCGCCAATGTCGAACTCGTCGGCCCCATGACCCAAGTCGGCAACGCGATGGTCACCGCCTGCGTGACCGGCGATGTCGCTGCTGTCAAAGCCGCCACCGAAGCCGGCAAAACAGCCGCCCAGTCGCTCGGCGAAGTCATCAGTGTCAGCGTCATTGCCCGCCCGCACGGCGACCTCGGCACTGTTCTGCCCAAGGCCAAATGATCTTAGCCACGGTCGAAGGCAGCATTGTTGCCACCAAGAAGAACGCCAAGATGACGGGAA
>JBMTBF010000224.1:0-2854 GCA_049429585.1 Terrimicrobiaceae bacterium
TCGAAGTCGCCGCCACCCCCGCCGACATGGCCGACGCCCTCCTCCGCCGCATGAAACGCTGTTAAAACCAGGCAACTCAAAAACCACATGAGCCAATCCCTAACGGGTTGGCTCATTTTTTGTTTCCTAAAGGAAAGAACATTACAGGTACGGCACCCCTCTACAATTGAGCATGAAATCGCTCAACTCAATCCAGCGTCTGACGGTATCGTTTGACTCCAAGAAAGAGAACGACGAGGGCGAAGAGAGCGATGGGCCAAAGCTCACGGCCGAGTTCCTCGAAGCCGATGCCTTTGAGCATCACGCCGCGCGCGATGCGGAGGAAGTGGGTGATGGGAAGAATTTCTCCGATCATCTGGGCCCAGCCAGGCATTCCCCGAAACGGAAAGAGAAACCCGGAGAGCAGGATCGAGGGCAGGAAAATGAAGGCCGACATCTGCATGGCCTGGAGCTGGTTTTTTGCAATCGTCGAAAAGGTGATCCCCATCGCGAGATTCGCCGCGATGAAGAAGAAGGATGCGATCAACAGCAACAACAGGTCGCCCTGGATCGGAACATCGAACAAATACCGCGCCGCCACGAGGATCATGGCGACCTGGATGTAGCCCACGAAAATGTAGGGCGTGATTTTTCCGATCAAAACCTCGGTCGGGCGGAGCGGCATCGAGAGGAGGTTTTCCATCGTGCCGCGCTCGCTCTCGCGGGTGATGGCCAGACCGGTGATGAGGACGAGCGTCATCATCAAAACCACTCCAATGAGCCCGGGGACGATGTTGTATTGCGTGATGGCCTCGGGGTTGTAGAGCGAGTGGACCCGCATATCGATGGAGGGAGGTTTTGTGGCGAGCCAGGCGAGAGGGCCTTTGAAATCGGCGAGGAGCGCGGTGTTCAAAACCCCGTTAAGTGAGTTGATACCACCACTGATGGCGGTGGGATCGCTGGCGTCGGCCTCGACCAAAACCTCGGGCCGGTCGCCACGAAGGAGCTCACGCGAGAAGTTCTCGGGGATGTTCACGAGGAATTGGATCTCGCCGCGAAGGAGCATTTTTTTGCCCTGTTCCTCGGTATCAACCAGCTTCACAAAATCGAAGTAGGTGCTGTTTTTCAGCCCCTCGAGGAGCGTTCGCCCATGCGGACCGTTGTCGGCGAGAATCACGGCGGCGGGCATGTGGCGCGGGTCGGTGTTGATGACAAATCCATAAACCGTGAGCTGCATGACCGGGATGCCGAGGATCATCGACAGCGTGAGCCGATCGCGGGCCATTTGGATGAATTCCTTCACGATCATCGCCCACAAGCGGGCTAAAGAAAAGCGGCCCGAAAAGCTCATGCGTCCCCCTTTCCAGGCGTGGAGCGCATGAGGTGGATGAAGGCGTCTTCGAGACAGGCGGGGACTTTCGTCCACTCGTATTGTGGCGAGCGGTGGTGGGCGATGGCCTGCTCCAAAAGCGTGGAATCAGCTCCGCTGACATGCAGGGATTTTCCAAAGGCCACGGCTTGCTCCACTCCCGGTTCGGCGCGGAGTTTTTGGGCGAGATCGGTTAATGCCGGCCCGGTGACGGACCAGGTGGAGAGGCGGGCATTTTGAACGACCTCAGCGGGGGTTCCATCGACGAGGAGGTTGCCGAGAGAGATGTAGGCGAGGCGGTCGCAGAGTTCGGCCTCGTCCATGTAATGGGTCGTGACGAGAAAAGTCAGGCCCTGCGCGGCGAGGCCGTGGATCTCATCCCAAAAATCCCGGCGGGCCTTGGGATCAACGCCAGCGGTGGGCTCATCGAGCAGGAGGAGTCGCGGCTTGTGGAGAAGGCAGGCAGCGAGGGCCATGCGTTGCTTCCAACCGCCGGAGAGGTGACCTGCGAGCTGGTTTTTTCGGTGGGAGAGGCCGAGGTGCTCGATTCCCTCAGCGACGGCATTTTTAGGATTGGGAACTCCGTAAACCCGGGCGACGAAGGCGAGGTTTTCCTCGATCGTGAGGTCCTCGTAAAAACTGAAGCGCTGGGTCATGTAGCCGACTTGGCGTTTGATCGCGGCGCTCTCGCGGATGACATCGAAGCCGAGGCAGGTCCCCTCTCCTCCATCGGCTCGAAGGAGGCCACAGAGCATCCGGATGAAGGTTGTCTTGCCGCTGCCGTTCGGCCCGAGGAAGCCGTAGATCTGGCCCTCGCGGACCCGCAGGTCGATTTGGTTCACGACGGTGCGGGTGTCGAAGCGCTTGGTCATGCCTCGCACATCGATCGCCCAGCCGGCGGTGGAATCAGAGCTTGAGGCGGACATCAACCGGTTGGCCGGGGTGGAGCTTTCGGGCCGTTTCGGGGTCGACGGACAACTCAACGAGAAAGGCGAACTTCTCGCGCATCGATTGGCTGAAAATGACGGGTGGCGTGAACTCGGCGCGGGGCGAGATGAAAGTCACCTTTGCGGCAAACGGCTTCTCCACGCCATCGACCAAAACCTCGGCGGCGCTGCCGACTTGAACACGGCCGACGAGTTCTTGGGAAACGAAGACGCGGACTTTCACATTCCCCGGCGGGAGGAGAACGACGACCGGCTTGGCGGCTTCGACCCAATCTCCGGGACGGTAGAGCGTGTCGCTGACGAGAGCTGATTGCTGGGAGAACTGTTTTTTTTGGGAAAGATTCCAATCGGCGCCTTTCAGCGCGGCTTCCTGGGCGAGGAGGTTTTGCTCGGCGGCGCGGATCTGGTCTTCACGGGAACCGAGCTTGGCCGTAACGAGCGTGGCTTCCAACTGAGCCACGCGTTGGGTGTTTTCGTCATGCTGCGCGCGGGCGATGTCGAAATCCCGCTTCGAGGCGACATTGGTGGCGAGGAGCTTTTGCTGGCGCTCCAACTCGAT
>JBMTBF010000225.1:0-2844 GCA_049429585.1 Terrimicrobiaceae bacterium
AAACGCCGCAATGCCGAGACACTCTTCGGCGCCGTCGCCGACGAACTCGCCAAAGCGGGGCTGGAACTCCTCTCCGCCACGACTTTTTTGGATGACCACATCGCCCCCTCCGGCCCCATCGCTGGGCCGCGCTTGAAGCCCCGCGCGATCGAGGATTTGGAGTTCGGCTTCCGCATCGCGAAGGAATCCAGCCGCCTCGACATCGGCCAGACTGTGGTGGTCAAAAACGGCACCGTCCTCGCCGTTGAGGCGTTTGAAGGAACCAATGAGGCAATCCGCCGAGGCGGCCAACTCGGGCGCGGTGGCGCGACCATGGTCAAAGTCTCGAAGCCCAATCAGGACATGCGGTTCGATGTGCCAGTCGTCGGCGTCAAAACCCTCGAAGTCGCTGTCGCGGCCGGCATCCGCCACATTGGCGTTGAAGCTGGAAAAACCCTGCTCCTCGACCGCCCGAAGGTCTGCGAGCTCGCCCAAAAACTCTCTCTCTCCATCCACGGATTATGAAAACTCTTCGCACCGGAGTCGTCGGCGTCGGCCACATGGGCGTCAATCACGCCCGCCTTTACAGTGAAATCCCCGGCAGTGAATTTGCCGCCGTCTTCGATTCCAACGCCGAAAACGCCGCCGCCGCCGCGAAGCGGTTCGGCTGCCGCGCCACATCCAGCCTCGAGGAATTCGCCGGATTGGTCGATGCCGCCACGATCTGCACGCCGACCGTCACCCACCACCGGATCGGTTTGGAGCTTTTGGAAAAGGGCAAGCACCTGCTCATCGAAAAACCCATCGCCACCACGCCCGTGGAGGCGCGCGAACTTGCTGCCCTCGCCGCTGCGAAGGGTTGCATTCTTCAGGTCGGCCATGTCGAGCGCTTCAATCCCGTTCTCCACGCGCTCGAGGCCCAACTCAAAAATCCCCGCTTCCTCGAGGTCACGCGCCTCTCGCCATTTCCCAACCGCAGCACCGACATCGGCGTGGTTTTGGACCTCATGATCCACGACATCGAGATCATCCTGCACCTCGTCCGCTCGCCGGTGGAGAGCATCGATGCGGTGGGAATCCCGGTCCTGAGCCGTGGCGAAGACATCGCGAATGTGCGCTTCCGCTTTGCCAATGGCTGCGTGGCGAATGTCACCGCCAGCCGCATCAGCCAGGAGCGCGTGCGAAAAATCCGTGTCTTCCAGGAAAATGCCTACCTCTCGCTCGATTACAAAAACCAGTCCGGCTACCTGCTCCGCCTCGCCCGCGAGGATGAGAAGGCAAGCTCCGGCCTTGGAAAACTCATCGGCCTCGCCACCGACTCGAAAATCGTCACCGACTTCAGCGGACATCGGATCGTGCGTGAGCCGGTGGAGGTGGAAAAAGGTGAGCCTTTGCGCATCGAGCTGGAGTCGTTCCTTCAATGCGCCCGCGAGGGCTTGAAGCCCCGTGTCACCGGCCTTGCCGCCGCCGACGCGCTCGATCTGGCGCTCGAAATCACCCGCCGCATCGAAGATTCCGACCCGCGTCGGCAGGGCTGAATTTTCGAGCCATGGTTCCTGTCTCCGTTCTGATCGTCACCGCTGGATTCGGTGAAGGTCATAACGCGGCGGCGCGGAACATCGAGGAGGCGATCCATGAATTCCATCCCGACATTCTCGTTTCCGTGCATGACTTCCTCCGCGAGGCACACCCTTGGATTTATCCGGTTGCCCAGTGGGTCTACAAAACCGCGATCCGCCGGGCGCCTTGGGCTTGGAAGCTGTTTTACCAATTCCTGGATATCATCCCCTTCGTGTCTTCGTTCGGGCTGGGATTATACACGCGCGCAGCCCGGCGGATGCGCCACACAATCCTCCGTATGGAGGCGGGCATCGTTGTCAGCACTTTTCCCGGCTACGCCGCGATCTTCCGACGCGCCGCTCGGAAACTCGATTTGAAACTCCCCTTCGCAACCGTCATCACCGATTCGATCACGATCAACTCGATCTGGTTCGCCACCCCCTCGGATGCCTATTTCGTTCCCAACGATTCCTCCGCCCAAGTTCTCGAGCAAAAGGGGATTCCCCGCTCGAAAATCCGCGTCACCGGATTCCCTGTTCCGCACCTTTTCGCCACGCAGCCCGCTCATCCCCGCGAGGTGCCGCCTGCCGACGGTCTTTGGAAAGTTCTCTACATCGTCAATGCCGAGGGCGACGAGGCGGTGCATACCGCGCGGGGACTCCTCGCGCTGGAAAACCTCGCCCTCACTGTCACTTGCGGGCGCGACGAAACACTCTGCCGCCGCATGCGGGAACTTGGTGAGGAATTGGGCAGGCCGATCGAGGTTTTGGGTTGGGCTCCCGAAATGCCGCACCTCATCCGGCGAAGCCATTTGCTCATCGGCAAGGCGGGCGGTGCTACTGTTCAGGAGGCCATGGCAGCACACACCCCGATGATCATCACCAAGATTGTCCCCGGCCAGGAGGAGGGAAATGCCCGCCTGCTCGCGGAAGCCGGCGCGGGGTTCGTGGCCAAAAGTCCCGCCGCCGTCGTGGAGGCGGTGCATCGACTTTTCGTTTCCGGCGGTGCGCCTTACCGCGCCTGCCTCAAAGCAGCAACCTCAATCAGTCATCCCTCTGCCGCGAAGGATATCGCAAATTTTGTCTCCACCCTCTGCCGGAGGGGATGAACTCTACCGCCGCCGCTTGGCACCGAAGCGCATTCCCTTGTGGGTGCGGACTCCCTTGGCGCCTTTCAGAGAGGACATCACGCGATCCTCATCGAACAGCGCGGTGTAAACATAGGTGAAATTCTCGAGCTTTTGGCGCGGGACCTTCTGGCCGATGAAGCGCTCGATATCGAGCACATGCGGGAGTTCCTCGGCGG
>JBMTBF010000226.1:0-2843 GCA_049429585.1 Terrimicrobiaceae bacterium
CATTGGCGAATGCCTTGTTGATCGTCTCAACCCGATCTCGCAGGAGGTCGTGGAAACGAACCACGAGCGGGAAGGCGAGGTTGTGCGCGCGGGCCTGAGCGACGACCTCCATGAGATCAATCGTCTCCCCATTACGCTTGGGGTGGACGACCACATGCCCGGCGGCATTGATGCCGAAATACCCCCCACCCCAACGGTCGATGCTGTAGAGATCGGCGGCGTCCTGAATCGAAAAAGGAGACGGGTTCATGAAAGTGGCGGGCACACTAGGACTCTTCGGGAAAATTTCCATGCGAAACCGCAGGCATTTTTGGGGTTAGTTGAGGAATGATTTGGCGAAGGCGATCCAGACTTTGTGGCGGGGGACTTTCACGCGCAATCCAAGCGGGTGCTCGGCGACAAGGGCGAGGGTTTGGCGTGCGAGATCCAGCGGGAGCTTGCAAGCGGCACGGAGGGCGCGGGACTTCACGGCGGAAGCATACGACTGACCGGCATCGAGGAGCTCGAAAGCGCGTTGCATTTCGGGATAAAAGCGCTCGTCGGGGATGTAAACTCGACCCGCGTCGGCGTCGCGCCGGCGATCGCGGAGGATGTTCACCAATTGCAGGCCCTGACCGAATGTCTTGGCCAGCGCGAGCATTTCGTCGAGCGGTTTGGTGGCGTAGTCGGGGATGTGGCGGAAGCAGAGACGCGTCCAGAATTCGCCCACGCTGCCGGCGACGAGTTGCGTGTATTCGACGAGTTCCTCAGGAGAGAGAGGTTTTGGAGGCTCGCCTTCGGCGGAAGGCTCGAAGCGCTCGAGATCAAAAATTTGACCACGGAGAATGACTCGCCAGGCGCTCTTGATTTCAGGGGCGTCAGGCATGGCGTCGAGAGCTTTGAGGAGATCAGGCAGTCGGGCCACCAAACCACGCTCGTCACCCGTCAGGCCGAGGTCGGGGCTTTTTTCAGGAAAGGAATCCGGTAAGGCCCGGAGGAGAGCAAGGCGCTGGAAGGTCGGAGCGGTAGAGGCATCCGCAATGGAGTCCGAACCACGCGCCAGCATGTAAGCCAAAGATAAGGCGGGGCGGATCGATGCTGGCAGGATGCGAAGGGAGAGAGCGAAGGTGCGCGCCAGTTTTTTGAGCAGGCGCTCGTATCCCGCCGTATCCAAAACGGTGAGAGCCATCGAGGGAGGGGTATGAGAACTCACAATCAGCGACAATAGGTCTCGGCGAGCGCGTTGGAAATCCCGTTCAAGCGAATTTGCGTTTCTTCGAGATATTGATGAAGCCCGGTCTTGAAAATTGAACCGATGTCGGCGAAGTCGAGGTTCGATCGGAGCAAGCCCGAGAGGCGCTCGGCCTCGTTCTCGAAATGCCCGCGGTCAGTGCCTGAGATCTGATGCAAAGAAGAGTCGAGAACATCCACACAAAAGCGGATCGAGCGCGGAAAGGAATCGTGAAGGATCAGGAACTCGGCAACTTCCCAACTGGTCACTCGACCATGCGAGAGTTTGAAGTAAGCCTCCATAGCACTGCAGGAGCGGAGGACCGCCATCCATTGGGTGACATCGATGTTGCCACCGACTTCTTCCCCCTGTGGCAGGAGGACATGGTATTTAAAATCCAGCACGCGCGAGGTTGAGTCTGCTCGCTCGAGAAATTTTCCCACTTGGAGGAATTGCCAACCCTCACCGTGCGTCATGGTGGCGTCGGTGATGCCTTGGAAGGAGTGGAGATTCTCTACAAGGGTGCGATAAAATCCAATCGGGCTCTCTCGATGCGCGGCGCGTGCAGCAGGGCTTTGGAGGTAGAGGTAAAGGCGGTTGAGGCGCTCCCACATTTCGCTCGATATCTGCTCACGGACAGTGCGTGCGTTTTCCCGGGCGTGGGTTACGGAGGTTAAAATCGAGCCGGGGTTGGATTTTTCGAAAGTGATGAAGTCCATCACGGCATCGCCGGTGATTTTTTCGTGGATTTGGTAGAATCGTTCCTGATCCTCCAGCGTGGCGAGGATGGGAATCCACTGCTGATTCGAGTCCGAATAATTCAGCGCCTCGAAATCGAGCACGAGCTGCATATTCACATCAAGGATGCGGGAGCTGGACTCGGCACGCTCGATGTAGCGGCTCAGCCAAAAGCAGGAATCGGCGACGCGGCTCAGCATGATAGCTCCTCCCCCTCGTCGAGAACCCAGGTGTCTTTTGTGCCGCCGCCTTGCGAGGAGTTCACTACCAGGGAGCCTTTTCGCATGGCAACGCGGGTGAGTCCGCCCGGGATGATGGTGGTTTTTTCACCCATGAGAATGTAGGGGCGAAGATCGATGTGGCGTCCCTCGAACCCGCCATCCACGCGGCAGGGCGAGCGGGAAAGGCTCACGACCGGTTGGGCAATGTAACCGCGTGGGTCAGCGATGATCGCGGCGCGGAATTTTTCGATTTCTGCCTTAGTCGCATGCGGTCCGATCATCATGCCGTATCCGCCGCTTTCATTCGCGGCTTTCACGACGAGTTTTTCGAGATTTTCGAGCATGAATTTCCGATCGGACTCCACGGCAGAGAGGTAGGTCTCCACATTCGGAAGGATGGGCTCCTCGCCGAGATAAAACCGAATCATAGCCGGGACATAATAGTAGGTGACCTTGTCATCAGCGACGCCTGTGCCAAGGGCGTTGGCGAGGTTTACATTCCCTTCGCGGTAGGCATTCACGATGCCCGGCACACCGAGGACGGAATCTTTTCGGAAAACGGTTGGATCCAAAAAATCGTCATCGATGCGGCGATAGATGACATCGACTTGCTTGAGGCCCTTTGTGGTCTTCATGAAAACCCGGGCGTCCTGAACAATGAGGTCCTGACTCGT
>JBMTBF010000227.1:0-2833 GCA_049429585.1 Terrimicrobiaceae bacterium
TGCCGTCGATTATTTCGAACGGTATGGTGCTCCAGCGCGGGGTGCTGGCTCCGGTCTGGGGCTGGGCCGATGCCGGGGAGGAGGTCACGGTCGAATTTGGAGGACAGGTCAAAAAAGCGATGCCCGGCCCCGGCCGCAAGTGGATGGTGGAACTCGATCCACTGGAGGCCTCCGCCACGCCTCGGAGCATGACGATTTCCGGGAAAAACAAGATTCTCATCGAGAATATCCTGGTCGGTGAGGTCTGGATCGCCTCGGGCCAATCGAATATGGAGTGGACCTTCCACCAAATCGATCCCGCCGAACGGGAATTTGCAGAAAGCCAAAAGGAAAATTCCCTCATCCGTGCCTTCCATGTCGATAAGCACCTTAAGGCGGGAATCCCGATGGATGATACAGCGGGCGTTTGGAAAGATGCCGCGCAAATGGTCGCCGGGCCGAACAGCGTCTCGGCGGTTGGCTTTTTCTTCGCTTTGGATCTGGCCAAGTCGCTCGGGATCCCTGTGGCGATTCTTGATGTGAACTGGGGTGGTCAAAAGATTGAATGCTTCCTTGCCCCAGAGGGGTATCAGGCCGTCGGCTTGCCTTTCAAAGAACCCGACCGCCGAATTTCCAGAAACGCCCAAGCGGCCGCCAAGATCATCGCGGCGGGCATGGCCTCGCTCGAGGAGGCCTCCCAAGCAGCTCAAAAAGGACTGAAGATGGCCTTCGATGTGAGCAACCCCTACGGCGATGCGGAAAATTTCATCTACAATGCCATGGTGGCCCCCCTCGCTCCCTATGCGGTTCAAGGCACGATCTGGTATCAGGGCGAATCCAATCGGGGTTCGGAAGACTACCTCAAAAAACTCCAAGCCCTCTCGGCGGGATGGTCGCAGGTATTCCGCGTGAAGGATATGCCACTCCTGATGGTGCAAATCGCTCCATTCGACTACTCCAGAGGCAAGGATCTCAACTTGAGTCTTCTCCCGGATACGATTTGGGCGGCTCAATACCAGGCGGCCGAAACGATTCCCGGCGTCGCCGTGGTTCCCATCCACGACACGAACATCGATATCACGAATATCCACCCCATCCAAAAGCGAGTCGTGGGGGAGCGTCTCGCTGCAACGGCTCTCAAAAACCAGTATCGAAAAGAGGGGGTGGTGGCATCCGCCCCGCGCTTCCAATCCGCCTCCCGCGAGGGATCGAAGGCGGTCGTTTCCTTCAGCGGTATTTTGAACGGCTTGACCACCGCCGATGGACAGGCGCCATCGTGGTTCGAGCTTTCGGGTGATGGCTTGTCCTTTGTTCCCGCGCAGGCGGAACTCCAGGGCAACACCGTGCTGGTCTCCGCCGAGTCGATCCCCGAGCCGAAATTTGTCCGCATGGGGTGGCGCGATATCGCCGTTCCGAACCTCAAGGACAAAGACGCCTGGCCCGTCTTTGCCTTCCCTTCACAACCCGTCGCGCAGCCTGCCATTTCCCAGACTGCTACTCCATGAACCATCTGCTCATCGCCCACGGCGGATTCTCAGCACAAGCACCGGAAACCCGCTACCGGGTGATTTCATAATGTCATTCGCACAAATACCCCGACCGTGGCCAAGAGCCCTCAAAATCATTCTCCGGGCGTTGTGTATATTTCTCGCAGTCGCATTTTTAACCGTTTGGGCCTATTGGCATGTGATCATGGTGATCGGGGGACTCATGGGCACCGCCATGATGAATGATTCCGGGAGAATGTCCTATTCGCTCCAGACAGGGATTATGTGCGGCGTTCTTTTTAGTCAGTTTCTCACAGCATTGGCAGGAATCCCTGCCAGCCTAGCCTTCTTTTGGTGGAGCAGGAGCCTGCGCTGCCTGAAAATCTCGGGCGTCCTCTTTGCTGTTGGAGTGGCGCTGCTCATCGGGCTCGTTTTACTGTCGGTGATATGTTTGGGAAATGATTAGGCCCACATGCGAACGCCTTTCTTTTTTCCAATCCTTCTCTTCCTTTCTGTGCTGACGGCCAATTCCCAACCAGCGACCGCCCCGACCCCACTGGTCATCGCGCACCGGGGGTCTTCCGCACAGGCTCCAGAAAACACCCTGCCCGCATTCCAGCTGGCCTGGGAGCAAGGTGCCGATGGCATCGAAGCCGACTTCCAGTTGACCAAGGACGGGCACATCATTTGTTTCCACGACAAGGACACGAAGCGCCTCGCCGGGCAGCCACTCACCGTCGCCAACGCCACCTTGGAGGAGTTGCGCCAACTCGATGTGGGCAGCATTCAGCCCCAAGCCGAAGTGGACGCCCTTCGCACCTGGAGCGCCGACAAATTCCAAGGCACCCGCATGCCGACGATTGGCGAAGTTTTCGCCACCGTGCCCCCGGGTAAGAAAATATTCATCGAAATCAAGTGCGGCCCCGAAATCCTCGATCCCCTCCTGCGGGAACTCGCCTCCAGCGGATTGACCCCCGATCAGCTCGTGGTCATTGCCTTCGATAGCGCCATGCTCAAATCCCTCAAAGAGCGCGATCCGAAATGGCAGACCGGTTGGCTGTGTTCCTTTGGAAAACGAGCCAACGGCAAGCCGAGCCAAGCCCCGGCCAAAGTCTTCAAGACCTTAAAGGAGATGAATGCCCGCGCCCTCATGTCCGGCCGAGGGGATGTGGACAAGAACCTGCTCGATAAAATCCGGGCCGCCGGCATCGAGCACTATGTCTGGACGATCAACGATCCGAAACTCGCCCCCGCTTACCAGGCTCAAGGCGTGGACGCCATCATCACCGATGTGCCCGCAGAAATGCGCGCCGCCTTGGTGGCAGCGACCAAGCCTGATTAATCGAATCCCCAAAAAAACCATGAAA
>JBMTBF010000228.1:0-2818 GCA_049429585.1 Terrimicrobiaceae bacterium
CTCTACATCATCGACAGCGGCGCGATCCAGGCCCCGCGCACCTATTATTTCAACAAGCCGCACACGATCTATGCGTTCGATGTCGCGCCGGACGGCAAGACGGTTTCGAACCAGCGAGAATTCGCGGTCGTCTCGCCCGGATTCCCTGATGGCATGCGGCTCGACGAGCGGGGTAATGTTTACTCAGGTGCGCTAGACGGCATCCATGTTTTCAACCCGAAAGGAAAGTTGATCGGCAAAATCAAACTCCCGAAGCAGACCGCGAACCTCACCTTCGGCGGACGCGATAACAACATCCTCTTCATCTGCTCGTCCGACTCGGTTTGGGCGATCAAACTCAACACCAAAGGCGCGAAACCCGTGCCCCAAATCGACCGGTAAAAATCCCATGGCAAACGACTACGACATCATCATCATCGGCAGCGGCGCCGGCGGTGGCACGCTCGCCCGCCACCTCGCACCCTCAGGCAAACGCATCCTCATCCTTGAACGCGGCGGCTGGCTGCCCCGCGAGCCCGAGAACTGGTCGGCCTCCGAGGTTTTCATCGCGAACCGCTACACCTCGAAAGACCTCTGGCGCGACAAGAACGGGAACGAATTCCAGCCCGGCGTGCACTACTTCGTCGGCGGCGCCACGAAGCTCTACGGCGCCGCGCTCTACCGCCTGCGCAAGGAGGATTTCGGCGTGCTCAAGCACCACGATGGCATCTCGCCCGCCTGGCCGCTCGGCTACGAGGATTTCGAGCCCTACTACACGAAGGCCGAGCAGATGTATCATGTCCATGGCGCGCGCGGCGAGGATCCCACCGAGCCACCCTGCTCCGCTCCCTACCCGCATCCCGCCGTCTCCCATGAACCGCGCATCCAAAAGCTCGCCGACGACCTGAAGCGTGCGGGCTACCATCCCTTCCACTCGCCCTGCGGCATCATGCTCAACGAGGCGAATAGGCCCTACAGCCAGTGCGTCCGTTGCGAGGATTGCGATGGGTTTCCCTGCCTCGTGCAGGCGAAGTCCGACGCCGAAGTCCTCGGCGTTCGCCCCGCGCTCGAGCACCCGAATGTCACGCTCCTCACCGATTCGCAGGTGTTGAAACTCGTCACCGACCCTTCGGGCAAATCCGTAAGCGAAGTCCTTGTCGATCGCGGGGGAAAAACCGAGTCGTTCCGCGCGAGCCTCGTTGTCGTTTCCGCCGGCGCGGCGAACTCCGCCCGCCTCCTGCTCATGTCGGCGAATGACAAACACCCGAACGGCCTCGCCAACGGCTCCGACCAAGTGGGCCGCAACTACATGTATCACAACAGTCAGGCCGTTCTCGCCATTTCCAAGGAACCGAATCCGACAAAATACCAGAAGACGCTTGGGTTGAATGATTTTTACTTTGGCATGAAGGGCTTCGAGTTTCCGATGGGGAACATCCAGATGGTCGGAAAATCCCAAGGCCCGATGTATAAAGGCGAGAAGCCGATCGAGGCCGGGCTCGCGCCGATGTTCACCCTCGACATGGTCGCCAAGCACGCGGTCGATTTCTGGCTCTCCACCGAAGACCTCCCTTCGCCTCACAACCGCGTCATGATCAACCGCGAGGGCCAAATCACGCTCAGCTACACGCCGAACAACCAAGAGCCGAAAAATCGCCTCTACGCGAAGCTCAAGTCGATGCTCAACCACCTCGACATGCACGAGCACCTCATCCCGAGGAATCTCTACATGAAAAACGAGATCGATATCGGCGGCGTGGCGCACCAGTCCGGCACCTGCCGCTTCGGCAGTGATCCTGCGACCTCCGTCCTCGACACGAATTGCAAGGCCCACGAACTCGACAACCTCTATGTTGTGGACACCTCGTTCTTCCCGAGCATCGGCGCAGTGAACCCTGCGCTCACCGCGATGGCGAACGCCCTCCGCGTCGGCGACCACCTCCTCGAGCGGCTGAACGCGAAATAGCCCGCGCCCGTAGCGGAACGCGGAACGCGTTTCGAGGACGCCGGACACGCTCCAAAACAACATCCCTCACGCGCTGACATGACCGCTTCCGATCCCAAACCCTCCCGCGCCGCGATTGGCGCGGTCTTCGGGGCCGGGGTCGTGCAGGGCATTGCACTCGTCACCTTCCCCGCCGCCGGGGCGATTTTCACGAGCCCGCAACACTACGGGCTCACCAGCACGCAATATGGTGCGCTGTTCATCCCGCAGGCGATCCTCGCCATTGCCAGTTCTCTAGCTGGACCCAAGCTCGCGGCCAAGCTAGGTGCGAAGACCGTCTTCCTCTGCGGCATGGCGGCGAACCTTGTTTCGATGGGACTCCTCATCGCGAGCCAGTTCATCGCGGGCAACCCCTCGCTCGCCTATCCAGTCCTGCTCGTCGCCACCTCGTTCATGGGCCTGGCCTTCGGCCTCACGGTGCCAGTGATCAACACCTGCGCTGCCGCGTTTTTTCCTAAAACCGCCGACCGCGCCCTGCTCGCGCTGAACACCCTCCTCGGCCTCGGCACCGCGCTCGCACCGGCCTTCGTCGCCGTTTTTGTGGGCCTCGGATTTTGGTGGGGACTGCCCGTCCTCGTTGCCGCGCTGAGCGCCGGGCTACTCGTTTTCTCCCTGCCTCTTGCGATCTCGGCAGGCGCGCCAACCGCCGAAAAATCCAGCGCCGGCCTACCTGCGGCCTTCCCCGCCTTCGCCGCCGCCGCCCTGCTCTACGGCATTTGCGAAACGATGAACGGCAACTGGGCTTCGATCCTGATGTCCACCACGCTCGGCAACACCCCCGCCGCCTCGTCGCTCGCCCTCACGATTTTCTGGGGAACGGTCACTGGCGGGCGC
>JBMTBF010000229.1:0-2807 GCA_049429585.1 Terrimicrobiaceae bacterium
CGATGATGTCCAGCGCGTTCGAGCGGACGAGGGTTTCGCAAATGCGGAGCGCCTCCTCGCCGGAGCTGGGCTGGGAAACCAAAAGCTCGTCGAGATTCACGCCGAGCTTGCGGGCGTAGCTGGGATCGAGCGCGTGCTCGACATCAATGAACGCGGCCAGGCCGCCAAGCTTTTGGGCCTGGGCGATTGCCGTTAAAGTGAGGGTCGTTTTTCCCGAGCTTTCCGGGCCGTAGATTTCGACAATGCGGCCACGGGGAAATCCTCCGACTCCCAGCGCGCGGTCGATCATGATGTTCCCGGTGGGAATCGCCTCGACCTGCGAAACAGTGGAGTCGCCGAGGCGGCGGATCGCCTCGCTACCGTAGTCTTTTTCGATCTGTTGAAGGGCGAGGTCGAGGTTCTTGAGGCGGGCTGCGGCCGCCTTGTCGTTGGATGAGGAATCGTCGGATTTGGCCATAAAGAGGCGACGACTATGGACGCGCCCGATGGGGCGTGAAACAAAAATCCACCATCCCCCATCAAATTCTCGCCGACCCCTTCCCTGGCCGCTAAAAACACCCGCCATGAGCGAACTTTTCCAGCAGGCAGTGGCCCATACCCTCCCTCTCCTCCGATCAATCGAGGGCGGCGTGAAACCGCCCCCAAAAGCCTCTCTGGCCGCTCTCAAGAAACTCCAATCCGCTGCAAAGGCCCTCCCGGCCGCAGCACCCGCCCCTCTCATGATCTCTCTGGAAAAAAACACCACCGCCTGGACCTGGGAAACACTCGAAAAAGCCATCCTCTCCTGCCAAAAGTGCCCGAACCTCGTCTCCTCACGAACACAGGTTGTTTTCGGCGTTGGCAACCGCCGCGCCGAGTTGATGTTCGTCGGCGAGGCGCCCGGGGCCGACGAGGACAAACTCGGCGAGCCATTCGTCGGCCGCGCCGGACAACTCCTCACCAAAATCATCGAAGCCATGGGCTTCACCCGCGATGACATCTTCATCGCCAATGTTCTGAAATGCCGCCCGGACATGCCTCCCGGCGAGTCCGGCAACCGCAAGCCCCGGATGGATGAAATGACGACTTGCCTGCCGTGGCTCCGCGAGCAAATTCAACTCGTCAAACCCCGCGTGATGGTTGCCCTCGGCGCGACGGCGGCGGAGGGTCTGCTCGGCGAAACCCGCCCGATGCGCGAACTCCGCGGTCAGTGGCTCGACTTCCAGTCCACCCCCGTAATGGTGACCTACCACCCCGCCTACCTGTTGCGAAACCAGACCATCACCGAGAAACGCAAAGTTTGGGAGGACATGCTCCTCGTCCTCGAAAAACTGGGCCGTCCGATTAGTGAAAAGCAGAGGAAATTTTTCACCTCAGCCGCCTAGCCGATGACGGCCCGCGACGCCTTCCACCTCGCTTTCTATCATTTTATCGTCGGGTCGCTGAAAAATTTCCTACGCCTCGGCGCAAGCGTACGGGTCGTCCCTTTTTCCAAAATCCCCGAAGGCCCATGCGTAATGGTCTCGAACCACATCAGCCACTTCGACCCCCCGCTTTTGAGCGGTTATCTCCCGCGCAAGATCGACTGGATCGCCATGGCCGAGCTTTTCGGAACCAAGTGGTCGAAGGCAGGTTTTACCTGGCTCGATGTGATTCCGGTGGACCGCCACGGCGATGACCGCCAGGCGCTCCGCACCGCGATCAAGCGCCTCGAAGCCGGGCGGATGATCGGAATTTTTCCCGAGGGAGGAATTCGCGATGGGGCTCGCTCGATTCTCTCCGGCGCGGAAATGCGCGAAGGGGCCTTCCTCATTGCTGCCAAGGCCGGTTGCCCCGTGGTGCCAGTCGTCATTCTCGGTAGCGAACGCCTCTACAACCGCCGCAACTGGCTCTCGTGGCGCCGTGCGAAGGTCTACATCGCCGTGGGCGAGCCCGTTTTACCCGCCGAAGGAGGCCGCAAACAACTCCGCGATGACACGGCCGCCGCGTTGATTCGTTTGAAGGACCGCCTTGTCGAAACCTGCCATCTCACCGAAGACGACCTGCCGCACTCACCTCAGGAGAGGATGCGGGAACCATGAGCGCGCTTTTTCAAAAACCCCTCGCCTGGCTCGTGGACGGCGCGATGTGCAATATGATGCATGTCCTCCAATGGCGGCGCCGCGCCGACACCTGCACGCGCGAGGAATTGCAAAACTACATCGCCCGGCATGCCCCCATGACGCGCGAGGAATTCTACCGTTTGCCCCCCGCCGCCCGGCCCAGTTTGAAAAACAACTGGATCGAATGGGATGCCCCCAACCCCACCGGCCATCCCGAGAACGACCGTGCCCGCGTTCGTTTTTTTCCCGCCCGCGACCAAAACGCTCCGACCGTTCTCATCCTCCACGCCCTGATGAGCGCGAGCGACATCGGTTACCGCCGCCTCGCTGCTTGGTTCAACGGCAACGGCTGGAGCGCCGCCTTTCCCCACCTGCCCTACCACTACTCCCGCACACCGAAAAAAACCCTCAACGGCGAACTCGCCATCACCGCGAACCTCATCCGCAACGCCGAAGGCCTGCGTCAGGCCGTCATCGAACAGCGCCAACTGATGGCCCTGCTCCGCACCCGAGGAACCCGCGAATTCGCCGTCCTTGGAACAAGCTACGGCGGCTGGACAGGCGGACTCCTTTCCCTGCTCGAAAGTGACTTCCGCTTCGTTGCCCTTGTCCAACCGATCATCAACACCGAAAAAGCGGTCTGGGAAAACCCCGGCGCCGCCGTGATGCGACGCGAACTCCGCGCCCGGGGACACTCCCCCGGCAACACACTCCCCTTCGAGCACC
>JBMTBF010000230.1:0-2799 GCA_049429585.1 Terrimicrobiaceae bacterium
GGCGCAGGGGTGCTCATGGCGGCTTTTTGGATTTCTGAAATCCTCCCGTTTCCCGTTACCGCGCTTCTGCCGTTGGTGCTGTTTCCAGCCGCGGGGATCTCTTCGGTGGAAGCCGCCGCCGCGCCGTTTGCGAATCCCGTGATCTATTTGTTCCTCGGCGGGATTTTTATCGCGCTGGCGATGGAGTCTTCGAACCTCCACCGACGCATCGCGCTTCGAATCATTCGTGTCGCCGGCACGGGGCGCCTGCAAATCGTCGGCGGTTTTTTAGCGGCCTCGTTTTTCCTTTCGATGTGGATCAACAACACCTCTGTGGCCGTGATGATGCTCCCGATCGCAATGTCGGTGTTGGGCCTTTTCCGAAATAACGAGGACCCGGCGTTCGCTCCCGCGCTGCTGCTTTCCGTCGCCTACGGGGCAAATCTCGGCGGGATGTGCACCCTCGTCGGCACCGCGCCGAATGCCATTCTGGCGGGATTCATGGAGGAAACGCACGGCCTGCAAATCGGTTTCTTCGGGTGGATGGCAATGACGCTCCCAGTGGGAGTGATTTTGGCGGTTTTCGCCTGGATCGTTTTGACCCGCTTGTCGCACCGGGTTTCCAAATGCTCGCTCCCAGATGGCGAGGGCTTGCTGGATCGCGAAGCCCAGGCGGTTGGCCGCCTCAACTGGGAGGAAAAAGCGGTCGCGATTGTTTTTTGCGCCACGGCGCTTTTGTGGATCGCGCGGGGGTTTTTGGAGGACTGGCTTCCCTGGTTGAACGATTCGACGATCGGAATGGCGGGGGGTCTCGCGCTGTTCTTCATTCCCTCCGGTCGGGGCGACGGGAAAAAAATCCTCTCCTGGAACCATGCCAAGAAAATCCCTTGGGAGGTTCTTGTTTTAATCGGAGGCGGGTTGAGCCTGGCGGCGGCGGTTCAAAAAAATGGCGTCGCCGAATGGATCGGAGGATTTGCCTCCGCAGTTAGCTGGCTTCCGGCGGCGGCTCTTGTGTTTTTGGTCGTGCTTCTCATCGTCTGGCTTACGGAGATCACCAGCAACTCCGCCACCACCTCGACCTTCCTGCCGATCGTCACCGCCATGGCAGTGGCCTTGGGCCAATCTCCACTCGCTCTCGGATCGGCCGTGGCCTTGGCCAGCAGTTGCGCCTTCATGCTACCCGTCGCCACTCCACCCAATTCCATCGTCTTTGGCAGTGGACGCCTCAGAATGCGTGAAATGATGCAGGCAGGTGTCTGGATGAACATCTTCTGCTGGCTCATCCTTTCCTCCTGGCTCGCCTGGGTGGCACCAAAATTTCCTTGGCTCGCTGAGTGACTGGCACAAGAACCGGGTTGCCAACCCCGGGGCTTGCCACTAGTTTCGCCCGCCTTGCCCGAAAAATGGGAGGCCAATCACGGCATCCCGATGATTTTTGAAACCGTCTCGAACCATGTCCAAGTCCCTGATCATAGCCGAAAAACCCTCCGTCGCCCGCGATCTTGCCAAAGCCCTCGGGAAATTTGCCAGCCAGAATGACTATTTCGAGAACGACGAGCACATCATTACCTCCGCGATCGGCCACCTCGTCGAGCTTTGCCTGCCGAATGAGATGGATAAAAAACGGGGCAAGTGGAGCTTTGCCAGCCTTCCGATCATTCCGGACCACTTCGACCTCAAGGCAATAGAAAAAACCTCTTCTCGCCTGAACCTCATCAAGCGCCTCCTCAAGCGCCCCGATGTCTCCGAAGTCGTCAACGCTTGCGACGCCGGCCGCGAGGGCGAACTCATTTTCCACTATATCGTCCAGCTCGCCGGTTCAAAAAAACCCACCCGACGCCTCTGGCTGCAGAGCATGACCCCCGATGCGATCCGCGATGGCTTCGCCCATCTCCGCACCGGCACCTCGATGGTCCCGCTCGCTGACGCCGCCGTGTGCCGCAGCGAAAGTGATTGGCTCGTCGGCATCAACGCCACCCGCGCCATGACCGCCTTCAACTCCAAGGGCGGCGGTTTCCAGCTCACCCCCGTCGGACGCGTCCAAACCCCCACCCTCGCCATCCTCGCCGAACGCGAAGAGAAAATCCGCGCCTTCAAACCCCGCCCCTACTTCGAGGTTTTCGCCGATTTCGGCGTCGTCGCCGGCACCTACCGAGGCCGCTGGTTCAACGAATCCTTCAAAAAAGACGGCGACGAGGATGCCAAGGCCGAACGCCTCTGGGACCGCGCCTCCGCCGAAGCGATCATCGCCAAATGCACCGGCAAGCCAGGCGTCATCTCCGAGGAGAAAAAACCCACCACCCAGATCGCGCCCCAGCTTTACGACCTCACCACCCTCCAGCGCGAGGCGAACTCCCGCTTCGGCCTCAGCGCCAAGCGCACACTCCAGATCGCTCAGGCGCTTTACGAGAAACACAAGGTCCTTACCTACCCGCGAACCGACTCCCGCTACCTGCCCGACGACAACCTCGGCCAGGTCAAAAAAATCCTCTCCGGCCTCGAAATCCAAGACCTCGCCGCCCACGCCCGCCACGCACTCGAGAAAGGCTGGATCGGCCTGAACCGCCGCGTCTTCAATTCCGCCAAAGTCACCGACCACTTTGCCATCATCCCCACCGGCGTCTCGCCCAGCAAACTCGACGACTTCGAGTTGAAAATCTACGACATGGTCGCCCGCCGGTTCGTCGCCGCGTTTTTCCCCGTAGCCAAATTCGAGGTCACCACCCGCATCACCCGCGTTGAGAACGAGGCCTTCAAGACCGATGGAAAAATCCTCACCGATCCCGGTTGGCTCGCGGTTTATGGAAAAGACGCCGCCGG
>JBMTBF010000231.1:0-2786 GCA_049429585.1 Terrimicrobiaceae bacterium
GCTTGGAGTCGGGAGGTTTTGGGGTGTCGGATGGCTTGCTGGCCTCCTTGCAGGAGGCGAGGAAAAGCATCGGAACAACTGTTGGTAAAAGGATTTTTTTTAACATGCAGCGGTTACTCAGAATTGAAGTTTCCAAATCACTGAATCGGGTGATTTGCCATCAAGTTTGTTTACAACGCGCAGATTGCAAGGGTTTAGCCTACGATTTTTCATGAATCGGCACTGGGTTTGGCGCCTTTGATTTCGATGTCCACCGGCGAGGTGGCTTTCATTTCAAGCCAGATGACGAGTTTGCGGCGGCCCTCGGTGTCGAGGACGGTTCCCTGGCGGAGATCGCGGACCTCGGCGCCGGTGACGGAAACCTTCGCGTCTCCCGAGTGGCCCCAGTTTTTCACGGTGAGGCAGAGGTTTTCGACCGGGTGGTCGGGGGAGGCGTCGATGGTCACGGCCATGGAGTCTTTTTCGGCGATGAGGGGATATTCGCGGCTGGCGGGATCGTAGGGGAGAGCCTTGCAACCACTCCGCGCGGAGATCGTCGGGGCCTGCAGCCACGACTTGGCGAGAGGAACGAGTTCGGCCGGCTTGAGATTCGTCATGCCCTCCAGGAGCAGGCGCTCACGGAAGGGGCGGTCCCCGTCTTGCGCCTTGTGGTCCGGGAGAAAGACATGCGTGAGTGAACAGTGCGAGGTTCGGTCGGGGTGCTTGGCATTGCGGCCATCGGAAGGGAGTTGGGCAATCGGCCAATGGTTCCACCATGGGAAGACCGACACTTCGGTGACTTCGCCGTCGTAGACATTTCCGTTGGTAAAATCCCCGATCGTAAACGGGCTGTAGTCGCCCTTGAAGTTGACGACATGGATTTTGGTGTCGCGGTAGTTGACGCCTTTGGGCGGGCCGGTTTCCCAAGAGTAATCCCGGGTCTCGCCGGAGAGCGTGGCCAGCGAGAGGGCGGGGTTGGTTTGGATCACCTGCTCGGGGTGCTGGTCGGGGCCAAAGATGACCATGCCTTCCTGGAACTCGTGGTTGTAGGGGCCGCTGCTCCAGAGACGCATGCTCTTAGAGGCCACGCCGTCGGGGTAGATCGTGTAGGTCCAGTCGCTCCAATCACTCCAACCAGTCTGTTCGTCGTAGTTGGCGTTGACGCGAAACACATCGATGAGCGGGAATCGCCACTGGACGACGACACGGGCGGGGGTGTTTTCGAGGATTTTTACATGGTTCGTGAAGGCCTCCTTGTCGGACATCGGCTCCATGCAACCGCGTCCGCCGGAGCGGTTCCATGTCTCGTTGAATTCGTTGCTATACCAGTGGCCTTTTTCGTTCACGAGCATGGGGATGAATCCCATGCCCCGCCAAAATACGAAGCGGCTCGGGTTTTTATCGAACTCCACGACCACATCCGGGTGGGGACCGAAGCGGAAGAGTCCATCCCAAGTGTCATAGAATTCCAGATGGGTGAAATGGGCGCCGAACTTGCCGGTCACGGGTCCAGCGGGAAGGACCCGGGGCGGGATATCAGGCGAGGAGGGCGCGCCGTCCGCGAGTTGGTTGATGCGGCAGGAGGCTGCCACCTGCGTGGTGGTTAAGGGAGTGTCGTAAATCCGAACCTCATCGATCAGGCCATCCAACGAAAACTTCGAGGCGAACTTTGCCCGGATATTATACATCATCGGCAGGGGCTTCCCCTGGCCGATTTGGAGGAAGCCGGTGGGTTGATCGATGCCCTCCTTGGGAGCGGGTTGGTCAGCGGCCAAGCGGCCATCGATGTAAAGCCGGAGTCGGCCCTCGGCTTTGTCATAAACGCCGGCGAGGTGATACCAACGGCGGCGCTCGAGGAATTGGCCGGATTGGACCCGAATGGGTTTTCCCCCGGATTGGATGCCGAATGCCACATGGCCGTCGGGATCGATGCCGAGGTAGCAGTTTTCGTTTTCGCCCAGTTGAACGACAGGCGACCAATTCCATGGATAAGCGGCGAGAGCCACCCAGGCTTCCACAGTCAGTCCGTTGGCACCGAGCGGAACACTCGAGACCGGCACGCGCACCGTGGTGTTGTATCCGTCAAATGCAAGCGCTGTGCCCGACATGCCCTTTTTCCAGTAGGTCATCGGGCCCTCGATCGCGCTCGACTCACCGGTAAGCGACTCGACCGTCGTGTCCCCTACCCCTTCATTGAATTTCCACCAGCGAATCGGTGGAATGACGGTGCGTTCGACGACGGGAGAACCGGCGACAGGAGGTTTGGCGGCAGAGCGAACGGGAGGTTTTTCGCCGAGGAGTTGGATGCCATTCGACGAGAGTTGGAGGGTGGAGGAGGCGAGGTTTTGGGGATCGGTCCAGTCCTCGCGCTTGGGAGTCGCCGCCCGGAAGGTGCGCTCCACTTTGCCGTCCGGGGTCACGATGAAATACTCATCGACAAATTTGTCCGCAGCCACGAGGTGGAGTTCGGTGCCCGGTTCCGGCGTTCTCGGGTGGTAGGGGAGGTTGGTCTTTGTGGGATGGGGATTGCCGGGAGTGAATTTCGGGAGATAGCGCCAGTGGATGACCACACGCTCCGGGGAGCTTTCGATGATTCTCGCGATCGAGTAGGTGTTGACCTTGTCGGGCCGCGTGGCAGGTCCATCGCCACTGCGGGGGGTGAGTTCCTTGAACAGATGGCGGGTTTTGCCCGTTTCCCAGACCGGCAGGTAGCTGGTGGCGCGGGAGAAAACGAGGCGCCCCGAGTTGCCGGCAACGCCTTGAACCACGATGTCCGCCTCGTCGCTGGTGCGGGAGAATTTTTCGAA
>JBMTBF010000232.1:0-2777 GCA_049429585.1 Terrimicrobiaceae bacterium
GAGCCGTCGGGGGCTTTTTCCAAACCCTCGTAACGCCCGATGCCGTGGTCGAGATGCACGACCAGGTCGCCCTCCTCGAATTCCGAAAAATCCATCGCATGGCGACCGGCCCGCATCCGCTCGCGGCGAAGGGCGGCGCGGTGGGCACGTTGACTGGCCGAGCGTCCCAAAACTTCGGACTCCGAGAGAACGGCGAGTTTCAGCGAGGGGCACATGAAACCGCGTGTGGCAGCCGTGGCGAGAAAGACAACCCCGGAAGTATCGAAATCGAAATCCCCTGCCAACTCCCGGAACCGCTCCCCCTCCCCCTCGTTGGCGCAGGCAAAGGCAATCGTCCAATGATCAACGGACCACGAATGCAGTTGGTTGAAAAACCGGGCGCGCTTGGCTTCATTCAGCACCAAATCCCCGGCGGCAAGTTCGCCGAACGGAGGGGGGTGGAATTCCAGGGCGCCGCTATTCTCTGCAGGAGAAGAAAAAATCGCGCGCCCCTCGAACCCATCCTCCGGATCGATCTCAAGAATCGTGTCCGATTTTTGAATGTAGTCCCTCAGCGTGGCGGTGGACGCCTCGCCTTTACCCGTGAAAATCTCAAGGCTCTCGACAGCGCCCACCGAGCCCTGCGTGTCGATGTCGAACTCGCGCATGGACTCGATCTCCACATCGAACCATTCGAGCCGAATCGGGCGTGATTGTTGCCAGGAGAAGACATCCACGATGCCGCCACGCCGGGCGAATTGCCCGCGCGCCGAGACAGTCGGCGTTGAAACGTAACCCGCCGCCTCCAGACGACCCACGATCTCCTCGATGGCGATCTTTTCGCCACGCCGCAACTGGAAGAGACCCGCCTTGAGAGAGCTTTTGGCAGGCGCAGGGGAACCCCACTGCGCGGCATGGATGACCACCACTTCATCTCCCTTTTCAGACAACGAGCGAAGCAGGTCGAGGCGCTCGGATTCCGTTTCGGCATCCGGCAGAGCCTCCTCGCTGGGCATCTCAAGCTCGGGGAACAAGCGAACCCCGGGACACCAGGCCGCCAACTCCGAGGCGAACTCCTCCTGGCTTTTGAGGTCTCGACACACGACCCATGCACGCCCTTTCATCTGGCGCATCCAAAGCGCCGCAACAAACGCCTGCGCTGCTTCCGCAACACCATGCAACGACCCCGAAGGCTTGGCGAACTTCACCGAGCCGAGGAATGAATCAACAGGAGAAAATTTCATCAAAATACCGGCGCTGGATAGTGAAACAGGCCACCTCCAGCGGACGCCCATCCAACTCGGCAATCGGTCGGATGCCAATCCGGCTGTTCGTAAGAAACGCCGCCGAACAATGCTTAAGCGCTGCGGCGTCGAAAATTCCCTCCGAGGCACCGATGCCCCCCAGTACCCAGGCCCTCACCGCCCCGTCGCGCGCGCCGGTCTCGAGCGCGGGGGTGGTCCAACATCCATCGATTCGCAGAAAAACATTCGCCATCGCTGCTCCGACCAACATTCCAGCGGGATTGAAAACCAACGCCTCGTCGCATTTCGCGCGCTTTGCCGCAGCAAGTGCATCGAGGTTTTGCCAGTAGTTCCCTGTCTTCCACCCGCCAGGCCGAGGCAAATACGGCGACGCACTCAGAGCCACGCGCAGTGCCGGGAGCTCCCAACCGACCTCAGCCGCACTAAAGAGCGCATACGCGTCCCCTTTAAAAGGCGAATCGAGACCGCCCTCTCCGGCTGTCAGGTAAATCCGCAACAAACCGGTTTCGAGCTGTGAAAAATCAAACGATGGCAACCCGGAAAATCCTCCCCCGGCATCGCTCGCCGCGCGCTCCAGCCTTTTCAAATGCGACTCCAGCAGGAGTGGACACCCTTTCCGCACCGCGATGGTTTCGAAAACGCTCATCCCGTATCGGAACCCCCGGTCCGCCAAGGGCAGTTGGTCGCAGGCAACCCAGCCCCCATCCTGTCGCTTCCAAGCCCTCACGCTCGGCAAAAACAGGTCAACGGAGCATGCGGCCGAGTTGGCCGGGTTTCTCGCCAGGCTTGGGCACTTGGTAGCGAAGCGGCTCGAAAGCACCTGTCTGACCATCGCGGCTCCAGTAGACCTCGCCGATGCGCTTCCAGTCGGTTTCGGCGCCTTCCGCGTAGAGCGAGCCATCCTTGAGACGGGCCCGGATTTCCTTGCGGAGCTCGAACGAGGTGGCGTCGGCAGGGGAGCTGAGTTGGATTTTACGCAAACGAAGCGTGTTTTGATCCAGCATTTGGGTGTGCGCAAAAACATGCGCGCCCTCGGGGAGATTTTGGGAATTTTGGGTGCTTAGGAAGGTGACGAAAACGGAATTCCCCACGCGCGAAGTCCACGCCTCGAGTTCATAGTCACGGCGCCCGCCTTTCGTGGCCATCGAGACCTGCACGCGGTAGAGATCACCCGAGATCGGCGTTACCAGCGCTCGGGAGACCGCGCCATTCTTGTCCTTGTGCTGCCACTCGCCGAGGAGCCAGGTGTTGAGACTTTCCGAGCCTTTCGGAGTCAGCGGATTTTGAAACCAGCAACCGGCGAGGAAGAGCGGAAGAATTAAAATGGCAAAGCGGGATGCGAATTTCATGTCGGCGGATTTAGATGCGGGTGCCGTCGGGGATCACGCTGTTTTTCGGGATCACGACGATTCCATCGCGGATGTAATAGCCGTCGCCATCGGCGTTGGGGGAGTTTTTCTTGGAGGAAATGACGACGCCGTTTCCGATGCGTGCGTTTTTATCGATGATCGCATCCTCGATGCGGCAATCGCG
>JBMTBF010000233.1:0-2775 GCA_049429585.1 Terrimicrobiaceae bacterium
TCGGCGACGACTTCGGCGGGGGCGTTTTGGACAAAGGTTTCGCTCGAGAGTTTTTTGGCGACCTTCTCGATCTCGGCTTCGACTTTTCGGATTTCGCCGTCGAGGCGCTTGGCCTCGGTGGCGGCGTCGATGATGCCTTCGAGCGGGAGGTAAATCGTTCCCAGATCGGTCGGGCAGGCGGCATGGCCTTGCGGGGCGGTCTCGCAAAGCGTGATCGATTCGGCGTGGAGCAGGATCGAGAGGACGGGGAGTTCGTCTTTTACCCAATCAGCTGACGGGGCGAGTTGCCACGGCAGTCGGCGGTTGCCTTGGATGCCGTAGGTCGCGCGGAGGTTGCGGGCGGCGGAGACGGCGGTGAAGACCGCTTCCGAGCGCGGGTCGGCGCGGAAATTGGCGGGTTCGGGCCAACCGCTGTGCATGATGCTTTCGGTGCCAAAGCCAAGGCCGCTCCAGAGTTCCTCGGTGATAAACGGTGCGTAGGGGTGGAGGAGTTGGAGGATGCGTTTGATCGTGTAGTCCAGCGTGGCCAGCGTGCCGGTGCGGCGGGGGGAGTCAGCAGCAAAGTCGGATTTCGCGACCTCGATGAAGCGGTCGCAGAAATCGCCCCAAACAAAATCGTAGAGCGCCTGGGCGATGTCGCTGAAACGGTAGGCTTCGTAGCCTTCGTTGACGCGGCGGATGGTGGCGTCGAGGCGGGCGAGGAGGTCTTGGGCGAAGAGGGAGAGTTCGTGTTTCGACGGATCGGCTTGAGGGTCGAGCGGGCCTTGCATTTGCCGGAAGCGGCAGGCGTTCCAGAGCTTGTTGCAGAAGTTGCGGCCTTCGACGATTTGCTGCTCGTCGAATTTGATGTCCTGACCCTGGGGGGCGATGCGGAGGAGGCCGAAGCGAATGCCATCCGCGCCGAACTTCGCGATGAGGTCGAGCGGGTCGGGGGAGTTGCCGAGGCTCTTGGACATCTTGCGGCCCTGCTTGTCGCGGATGATTCCGGTGAAATACACATCGCGGAACGGAATTTCCCCTGTGTATTCGAGGCTCGCCATGATCATGCGGGCGACCCAGAAGAAGATGATGTCGGGGCCGGTGACGAGCACGCTGGTCGGGAAGAATTTTTTCAGCGCGGCGGCGTCCATCGTCTCGTGCGCCCAGAGCCACGAGGAGAACCAGGTGTCGAGCACATCGGAGTCTTGAACCCATCCCTCGCCGGGTGACTCGATTTGGCAGAGGATTTCCTCATTTTTATACCAAACTGGAATGCGGTGGCCCCACCAGAGTTGGCGGGAGATGCACCAGTCCTGGATGTTTTCGAGCCAGTGGTCATAGACCTTTTCCCAGCGGTCGGGGAAGAAGCGGATGAGGTGGTTGCGGACGGCGTCGCGGGCCTCGGCGGTCTTCGGGTATTTCAGGAACCACTGCTCGGAGAGGCGGGGTTCGATCGGCACATCGGCGCGTTCGCTGAAGCCGACATTGTTTTCGTGCGGCTCCTCCTTCACGAGGAGGCCGAGTTCCGTGAGCTTAGCAACGGCTTCGGTGCGGGCTTCGAAGCGGTCGAGACCCGCAAATTCCTCGCCGGCGAGTTCGTTCAAGGTCGCGTCGGGGTTGAAAATGTCGATGACCGGGAGGTTGTGGCGGAGGCCGATCTCGTAGTCGGTTTTGTCGTGTGCGGGGGTGACTTTGAGGACGCCGGTGCCGAATTCGAAGTCGACGGCTTCATCGCCGATGATCGGGAGAAGCGCTTCCACATTGGCGGGGAGGGGGCGGCGGACATGGAGGCCGATGAGTGCGGCGTAGCGAGGATCCTTCGGATTCACAGCCACGGCGGCGTCGGCCATGATTGTTTCTGGGCGGGTGGTGGCGATCTCGAGGAAGGTGCCTGGTTTTTCCACGACCTCGACGCGGTAGTGGTAGAAGAAGGATTTCTGGGTTTTCGGGATGACTTCCTCGTCGCTGAGCGCGGTGAGCGAGACGGGGCACCAATTCACCATGCGCTTGCCTCGGTAGATCAGGCCCTTCGCGTGGAGATCGACGAAAACCTCCTGCACTTTGCGCGCGTAGGCGTCGTCCATCGTGAAGCGCTCACGCGTCCAATCGCAGGAGCAGCCGAGTTTTTTGAGCTGATTGATGATGATGCCGCCGTGCTTGTCCTTCCACTCCCAGACGCGCTTGAGGAACTCGTCGCGGCCGAGGTCGTGGCGGGTTTTCTTTTCCTCCTTGCGGAGCTTGCGCTCGACGACGGTCTGCGTGGCGATGCCGGCGTGGTCGGTGCCAGGGAGCCAAAGGACCTCGTGGCCGGTCTGGCGGGCGCGGCGGGCGAGGATGTCTTGGAGCGTGTTGTTCAGCACATGGCCGAGCGTGAGGACGCCGGTGACATTCGGCGGCGGGATGACGATCGAGTAGGCGGGCTTCGGCGAGGCGGGGTCGGCGGTGAAGTGGCCGTGCTCGATCCACCAGGAATACCATTTTTCTTCGACGGACTGGGGCTCGTAGGCCTTGGACAATTCAGACATGGCGCGGGATTCAATCGGGTTCTCCCAAGGCGAGAAAGCGGAAAGTGCGGAAAGCGGATCAGACGCCGCCGAATCGGCGGGAGCGGCCGGCGTAGTCCTCCAGCGCGGCGAGGAAATCCTCCCTCTGGAAATCGGGCCAGAATTTTTTGGTCACATGGATTTCCGTGTAACTAAGTTGCCAGAGGAGGAAATTCGAAATGCGCATCTCGCCGGAGGTGCGGATGAGGAGGTCTGGATCGGGCATCCCGGCGGTGTTCAGGCGCGAGTCGAT
>JBMTBF010000234.1:0-2762 GCA_049429585.1 Terrimicrobiaceae bacterium
AGCCGAGATCGCCTTCGGTGAGAAGCTGGCACTTCACGCGGTTGGCGTTTTTTTCGAGCACCTTCATGTGAATCACCCCGTTGTCGACCAGAACGACATCACCCACATGAATATCGTCCACAAGACCGTCGTAGTTCACATCCACCGAGTAGTGCTCCTCGCTCTTCGCGCCGCGGACGGTGAATTCAAAAATGTCTCCGGGTTTGAGATTAAGCTTCGCGGAGAGGTCCCCGGTGCGGATCGCAGGGCCTTGCGTATCCAGAAGAATGCCGCAGTTCGCATGCAGCCCGGCAGCGATACGGCGAATGCGCTTCACCACATCACGCACCCAGTCGTGCCGAGCATGGCTCATGTTCAGGCGGAAAATATTTGCGCCAGCGAGGATCAAATCCCCGATCACAACATCCGAATCCGAAGCAGGCCCGAGCGTGCAAATGATTTTGGTTTTGCGCATGCGCTTATCAATAGTCTCGTCAGAGGCTTGGCAAGCCGTGCTTTTCACCAATTTTTTCCCGTCTTGATATTGAATGCCGAATGGTTAGCTTCGCCCCCCACGGCCAATGTCTCCAAATCTTGGGCCGAAATCATCCAACACCGAATGAATACATCAGTCCCCGCCCGTGCCAACGAGGCGATGATCGACGAACTCCACCAACGCTGGCTGCTCGACCGGCGCTCTGTTTCCCCCGACTGGGCCGCATTTTTTGAAGGCTTCGAACTCGGCCTCGAGCGAAGCGTCGTCGAGGAGCAAATCGCGGGCGCCGGCCTCTCCGCCTCGCCCCTGCAGGCCAAGGTGGATGAACTCGTGCGTGCCTACCGCTCGATCGGCCACACCTGCACCCACCTCGACCCGATTTCTCCCGCGCCGGCGTTGAATCCCGCCCTCGAGCCAGCCGCATTCGGCCTCGGCGAGGGCGAGATGAACGAGGTGGTCTCCTCCCGCTATTTCCAAAACGGACGCGCGCTTCCCCTCCGCGAGTTGATCGAAACCCTCCGCAAAACCTACTGCGCCACGCTTGGTGCGGAGTTTGAGCACATCCATGACCGCGAGATCCGCGAGTGGGTGGTGAACCGCGTGGAAAACCGCTCCGCTGCGGACCGCAATGATGCCGCCCTCCACCGTCAAGTGCTCGAGACGCTCTACGAGGCCGAGACTTTCGAGTCGTTCATCCACGCAAAATTCGTCGGCCAAAAACGCTTTTCCCTCGAAGGCGGCGAGTCGCTCATGGTCGCCCTCGATACGATCCTTCAAAACTGCCCCGCCTCGGGCGTGAAGGAAATCGTCATGGGCATGGCCCACCGCGGCCGCCTCAATGTCCTCTCCAACTTTGTAAAAAAACCCGCGAGCGTGATTTTCGGGGAGTTCCAGGACTTCTTCAACCCCGAGAAATTCGGCGGCGGCGAGAACGGCGATGTGAAATACCACCTCGGCTACCAAAACTCCCGCGAGCTTCCTGGCGGCGCGACAATCGATATCCGCATGGCTGCGAATCCCAGCCACCTCGAGGCGGTCGATCCAGTCGTTCAAGGCAAGGCTCGCGCCCGCCAGCGCGTCCTCGAGGACACCACCGAGCGCAAAAAAGTCCTCCCGCTTCTCATCCATGGCGACGCCGCGTTCATCGGCCAAGGCATCGTGGCCGAGACCTTCAATATGTCCCAGCTGCCCGGCTACAAAACCGGCGGCACCATTCACCTCGTCGTCAACAACCAGATCGGCTTCACCACCCTGCCGATGGATGCCCGCTCGACCTCCTATTGCACCGACATCGCCAAAATCGTCGATGCCCCGATTTTCCATGTGAATGGCGAGGATCCCCTCACCGTCGTTGAGGTTGCGCGGATCGCTCTCGATTTCCGCCAAAAGTTCGGCCGCGATGTCGTCATCGACATCTACGGCTACCGCCGCCACGGCCACAATGAGACCGACGAGCCCTCGTTCACGCAGCCGGACATCTACAATGTCATCAAAAAGCACCCGCTCCCCGGCGCGAAGTTTTCCTCCGAGTTGGCCGCATTGGGCACCGTCACTCCAGCGGAAGCCGAGAAAATCCGCGCCGGCTGCATCAAGCGCCTAGAGAAACAACACGCCGAGGCCGCGAAAGAAATCGCCTCGCTGAAAAAGAAGAGCGCCTTCCGTGGGTCCACAGCGATTCATCAAGCCCCCTACTCCCACGACCCGGTTAATACCGCCATCAGCAAAAACAAGCTCGACCGCATCGTTAAAGCCATCACGACTGTCCCCGCCGACTTCAATGTCGTCCAAAAAATCCAGCGCACAGTCCTCGACCGCCGCTTGCAAGTTTGGAAGGAAGGCGGTCCCTTCGATTGGGGATTCGCCGAGGCACTGGCCTTCGGTTCGCTGCTCGTCGAGGGAACTCCCGTTCGCGTCTCCGGCCAGGATAGCCGCCGCGGCACCTTCAGCCACCGCAACGCCGTGCTCTACGACGAAAAGTCCCGAGAGCCATTCATTCCGCTCCAGCACATCACGCCGAAGCAGGAGACCTTCTGCATTTATAATAGCCCACTCTCCGAATACGCCGTCCTCGGTTTCGACTACGGCTACTCGATGGACTACCCCTCGATGCTCTGTATCTGGGAGGCCCAGTTCGGCGATTTCTCGAACGGCGCTCAGATCATCATCGACCAATTCATCGCCTCCGCCGAGGCGAAGTGGCGCCGCCCCACCTCGATCGTCATGCTTCTCCCTCACGGCTACGAAGGCCAGGGGCCTGAGCACTCCAGCGCCCGCCTCGAGCGCTTCC
>JBMTBF010000235.1:0-2746 GCA_049429585.1 Terrimicrobiaceae bacterium
TCGGGGTGCTGGGCGCGGAGGGCGCTGCGTTTGATCTCCCACGCGGTTTTGTAGAGTTCGCCGGCGATGGCGAATTTCTGGGCGGGGGTCATTTTGCGGATGATTTCGCGCTGAATGCGGTCCGCTTCGGCCACATGGGGTTTCATGGAATCTGGCGCTGATACCGGGCAAGGGCGCGACCGAAGGAGACGAGTTCACGAATAAGCGAGTTGTAACGCCCGTAGGCATTGCCACCCTCCTTGAGCAGAAGATCATAGAGGACAAGTTCGGCCTCGGAGAAAGGTGGGTTGCCCTCGACGAGGCCGGCTTTGCGAAATTTTCCAAAGGCAATGGCGATGAGGCAGGAGGAGATCGTGGTTTGACCGGCGCGCCAGTCCTGGAGCCCTTCGAGCATCCGTTCGCCCCCTGGAAGAGTGCGGATTTGGTCAGGGGTTGGCGTCATGGATTGCGGCAAAAATCCTGAATGGTTTTTGCGAAGGATGGCTCGTCGATGGCCGGGAATTTTTTCAGCAGAGGGCGGATTTGAGTGAAGAGTTCGAGCAGTTTTTTGGGATCCACGAGGCGTTGCTTTTTGAATTCGAGAACATCGTGGAGGTCCCGCTCGTGGCCACGCTCCAGCTTTGCAAGGACTTGGCTGTAAAAGTCGAAATGACGAAACTCCACTTTTCCAGATTTTTGAATGAATAGACTGCGCTCACGCCAACCCGGCAATTCGGGAATGAAAAGGTCGGGACTCGCCAATTCGACATTCGTATCGAGTGTGTCCTTTAACTCCGCGATCGCCTCGAAGAACCCCGGAGGTTCAGGTTCGGCCTTGATGTCGATATCGATCGTTTTTTCACGCCAACCGTAGAGGAGTGCCGTGGCTCCCCCTGTCAGGTAAATCGTTCCGGGTCCCTCAACCCGCTTGCCGAGGGCCTCCATGAACATATGGAGCTTGGCTTTGTCGGCATCGAGCCTCACGGGTATTTCTCGCAGGCCGCGAAGTTGGCAGCGGCGGCATCTTTGGGTGATACGAGCGGATCGATGCCTACGGGGAGCGGCCATTGGATGCCGATGGCGGGGTCGTTCCAAAGGAGGGCGCGCTCGGTTTCGGGTCGGTAGGTGTTCGTGCACTTGTAGTGGAAATCCGCCACCTCACTGAGGACCAAGAAACCATGCGCGCAACCCGGCGGCACCCAGAGCCGCTCGTGAGCCTCACTGGTTAGCATGTAGCCGTCCCATTTGCCGAAGGTCGGGGAGCTTTTGCGCAAGTCCACCAGCACATCGAACACCGTGCCGGAGGTGACCCACACGAGCTTGCCTTGGGCCGCCTCACCGCTCTGGTAGTGCAAGCCACGGAGGACATATTTTGATGAGCGGCTGTGGTTGTCCTGCACGAAATCCGCGCCAATCCCGAGCTTGGCGAAGGTTTCCTTGTTCCAGGATTCGAGAAAAAAACCACGCGCATCGCCGAAAACACGCGGCCGGAGCAGGAACGCTCCATCGATTTTTGTGGGATAGCTAGTCATGGGAAAATGCGAGATGGGAAATCAGCTTTTCATTGATGATGTTAAGTTCCCGGCGGGAAGCATTTTACAAGTTCAATATTTTTTATTGTTAAAGCGCTCTGCAGATTTTGATTCCGCATTTCGCCCGGCCATGCTGCCGCCCTTGGTCATCCGGTAATCCCGGCGAACCTCTCTCAAAATCCAAAATGTCTCCGCGATTTTCACGGAATTCGCGCCAACTCAGCGGCGCCGTATTTTTCAGTTAACCAAAAACTTCAATATCCACGGGAGCATTTTCTCCCCGCGCTCGAGCCAGTGTTTCAATTTCTCCAGGCGCTCTTCCGCCGCCGCACGATCCATGGCCGGCATGTCTTCGGCCAAGGACTCCATCGTCTCGATGCGCTGAAGGGCCCGATCGAGGCGGGGCTGCAAATCCTCTTTGATGAAGGCCGTCGCGAACTTGCTCAGCTCCAAATCCGCCGCGAAGTGGTCCCGCCGATCGCCGGGCACATAAACCGCCTTCACCGCTCCCACTGAGCGCAAAACCTTCAACCCCTGACTCGCCGCTCCCAGGCTGATTCCCAGCCGATCGATGATCTCCTCCATCGGCAGCGCGCGGGGCGACACAAAAAGCAGTCCATAAATTTCCCCAATCGATTTTTGCAGGCCGATCAGCTTGAAAAACCCGATGAACATCTCGATCGACTCCACCTCCAGCTCCGACAAGGCGGAGGTCTCAGGGGCGGTTTCTTTCAGTCCGGCGGGCATCTGGGCGGTATCCAAACAAGGCCCTTCATCCTTTTCAATAAAAAATGAAATAGGGTCGCCGAGAATTTCCCAACCGCATTCCTTTGACGAAGCGGCCGCGATGCCTTTTATGTTTCGGCCATGAAATCCATCACGCCATCCGATCTGAATGCAATTCGTCAATCCGGCACCGCCTGCGCGCTTCTCGATGTTCGAACCCCCGCCGAGCACGAAAAAATCCATGTCCCCGGCGTGCATTTGGTTCCCGTGGACGAACTCGACCCCGAGGTTCTCGCCAAGACGAACGGATTTTCGAAGGACAAGACCATTTACATCCTCTGCCACTCGGGGGCGCGGGCCGAACGCGCCGCCCGCAAGATGGAGGGCGCGGGCTTTCAGGATTGCGTGGTGGTGACTGGCGGAACCTCAGCCTGGGCGGCGGCGGGCCTGCCGGTCAACCAAACCGAGCGCCGTGCGCTTCCGCTCAACCGCCAAGTGCAACTCGTCGC
>JBMTBF010000236.1:0-2741 GCA_049429585.1 Terrimicrobiaceae bacterium
TCCAAGGATCCTACATCGAGAGCCACCCCTATGGCGGCGGACACATCAACGACACTTTCGTCGCCGCATTCAGCCAGGCGGGCACCCGCGTCCGGTATCTTTTTCAAGCGGTCAACGACAGGATTTTCACCAATCCCGTGGCGCTCATGGAAAACATCCGTCGCGTCACCGGGGAGGCCCACCGCCGACTCGAAACCGCCGGGGTGCCCGACCCCTCCCGCTGCGCGCTCACGGTGATTCCCGCCCGGAACGGCCTGCCGTATTTTCGCGACGAGACCGGGAAATACTGGCGCGCCTATCTGTTCATCGAGGGCGCCAGAACCTACGACATCATCAAAAATACGCGCCAGGCCTATGAGGCGGCGAGGGCCTTCGGCAGCTTCCAGAGCCTTGTCGCCGACATTCCGGGCGACCGTCTGCACGAGACGATTCCGGATTTCCACAACACCCGCTCGCGCTTTGAACGCCTGAAGCAGGCCGTCGCCGCGGATTCCAAGGGCCGCTTGGCCGAGGTCCGCGCCGAATGGGATTTCGTCCAACGCCGCGAGGAGATCGTGGACCGTTTGCTCGACCTCAGCTCCCAGGGGGAGATCCCCGAACACGTCACCCACAACGACACCAAGCTGAACAATGTGATGATCGACGACGCCACGCAGACCGGCATTTGTGTCGTGGATTTGGATACCGTCATGCCCGGCCTCGCCCTCTACGACTTCGGCGACATGGTGCGCACCGCGACCAGTCCGGCTCTCGAAGACGAAACCGACCTCTCGAAGGTCCGCATGCAGATGCCGATGTTCGAGGCGCTCGTGAACGGCTACCTGGCCTCCGCCGGTTCGTTCCTGAACGAGGCGGAAATCTCGCACCTCGCGTTTTCGGGTAAGCTCATCACGCTCGAGATCGGCATTCGTTTTCTCACCGACCACCTCGAGGGCGATGTCTATTTCAAAACCAAACGCCCCGGTCACAATCTCGACCGCTGCCGCACCCAGTTCGCACTGGTCCGGAGCATCGAGGAGCAGGAGGAAGGCATGAACCGCTTCGTTCGGGAGGCTGCGAAATGAAAATTCTCGTCACCGGCGGCAGCGGCTTCATCGGCAGCCACCTCGTCGAGCATTTTCAGGACACCGCCGAAGTCGTCGTTCTGGACAATCTCCGCAGCGGCCACCGCCAGAATCTCGAGGGACTCCGGTGCCGATTCGTCGAGGGTTCGATCCTCGACAAGCCGCTTCTCGATCAAGTCATGCCGGACGTCGATTACATCTTCCACCTCGCCGCGCTCATCAGCGTGCCGGAGTCCATGCAGCGTCCCGAGGAGACTGTGGAACTCAATGTGCGCGGCCTCCTCAATGTGCTCGAGGCCGGCCGCCGGCATGGGGTGAAAAAACTTTGCTTTGCCAGCTCGGCAGCCGTCTACGGCGAAAATCCCGCCCAGCCCAAGGTCGAAACCATGACGCCCGATCCGAGGAGCCCGTATGCCATCACCAAGCTTGATGGCGAATACTACTGCGGCCTCTACGCCCGCGAGGGATGGCTCGAGACGGCCTGCATCCGGTTTTTCAATGTCTTTGGCCCGCGCCAGGACCCACGCAGCGCTTACGCCGCCGCCGTTCCGATCTTCATCCACCGCGCCCTCGCAGGGGAACCTATCACGGTCTACGGGGATGGTGGCCAGACGCGTGATTTCATTTTTGTGAAAGACATCGTCGGCGCGCTCGCCTTTGCGGTGGAAACCCCGCACGCCACCGGGGTCTTCAATGCCGGCTACGGAAAATCCACCACCATCCTCGAACTCGCCCGGGAAATCCTGCGCCTCACCGGCTCCCCCTCCGAAATCCGCTTCGAGCCTGTTCGAGCGGGGGATATCCGACACTCGACCTCCGATCCCTCGAAACTCATGACCGCAGGATGGAAGCCGCGGTTCGATGTCCCCACCGGTCTCCGTGCCATGCTCACAGGCCCGGCAACCGTTTGATCCGCTAAAAACCATGACTCCTGAATCCGCCGCGCAGGCAAAAATCATCCCCGGCAGACTCTTCGTGCCAGATGACACCCCGGTCCCCGCCTGCCTCGAGCGCATCACCCATCTCGGCGTCGGGGCGCACCACGACGACCTCGAGTTCATGGCCTTCCATGGAATCGTCGAATGCCTTGGAAAAACCGACCAATGGTTCGGCGGAGTCACCTGCACCGATGGCAAGGGGAGTTCCCGCAACGGGGCCTTTGCCGGCATGTCGCCCGAGGATTTGGCCAAAACCCGCTCCGACGAGCAAATCGAAGCGGCCCGGATCGGTGGCTACGGGGCGATGATTCAGCTCGACCACCCGAGTTCCCTTGCCACGAACCCTGTCAACACAACCTTGCGCGACGATCTTTTCCAAATCCTTCGCGCCACCCGCCCCCGCACCGTCTACACCCACAACCCCGCCGACAAGCACGCCACCCACATCGGCGTCTTCGCCGCGCTCCTCCAGGCCCTCCGCCGGTTGACCCCTGCCGAGCGCCCGGCCCGCTTTATCGGCTGCGAGGTCGGCGGGATTTGGACTGGGTATGCGACAGCGAAAAAATCCGCATGGATGTGAGCGGTCACGAGGCGCTTGCGGAAAAACTCAACGCCGTCTTTGCCTCCCAGATCGCCGGTGGCAAACGCTACGACCTCGCCGTCATGGGTCGCCGCGCTGCGAATGCCACCTTCCACGAACCCCGCGAGGGGGACGCCTCCACCCAAATCCTCGTCGGCA
>JBMTBF010000237.1:0-2740 GCA_049429585.1 Terrimicrobiaceae bacterium
GTGAGGAAAACCGGTTGGCGGGTGAGAAGGTGGGCGACGAGCGCGGCGTTGAGGTCGTAAATCGGCGGGAGCGCGTTGAATGGTCCCTTGGTCAGGGCGCCCTCGCTTCCCGCGCCGGTGGTGGAGGGGGACTTTCCGGTGAGCGAGCAGATGTATTCCAGGAAAAGCTCGGGGAGTTCGAGATGGTGGATCGGATTGAACACCGCGAGGGAGCGCACACCTTTTTCCGCCGGGTTGTTTCGGCGGCCGGGGAGGATGGCATTGATCGGGGTGTGAAGCGGTTCGGCAACGGGAATGCGGCGGAGGAGGCGTTGGCTCACCGAGGCGAGATAGGCGTCGATCGGACGAACCAGATCCTGTCGGGTCTGGAGGTAGCGCGGGTTCTTGGTTGGCTTGCCATCGACGATCCGTGGCGAGGAGGAGCAGACGAAGAAGCGCGGCGAGTCGCCTTCCTCCAGAGCGGTTCGGATCGCCTCCTGCATGGGACGGGTGAATTTCGAGAAACCGACGGCGTCCTCGAAAATCGCGCGAACCTCGGCGCGTTCGAGCGGTTGGTAGTTTGAAAAGAAATTCCCCGGATTTGAGAAGTCGCGTTCGGTTTGCTTGTCGTAGCCTGGATGGATCGCGTCATCGGGGCGCTGGAAAAGGCGGAACTCGCAGTTCTCGGCGAATTTCACGGAGCTGCCGGGAGCATCCGCAGGCGGGTTTGCCAGCGCGGAAAGCGGCACCACGACCGAGGCGGTGATATCGTCCTCCATCTGGAGCTTCGCCGCGGGGAAGAAATCCTGCCGCAGGCTGAAGACACGCCAAGAGCCGTCGGGCTCGAAGCCAACCCGGAGAAAATCGGTGGCGAGGGGTTTGTTTTGGAATTTGAGTTCGTGCCCAGGGCGGCCGTTGACGGAATCCACCGAGAAGTGCGAACGCCAGTCTCCCTTCTCACCTGGCTTGTGGTAGCGCTTCACCACGAAAAGCAGCTCCTTCACATGCTGGGGAACGGAGTCGAGCCAAGCATTGTATTCTTGGGAAAACTCGCCGGGCGAGGGGGTGAATAGTTTGATCACCGAGCCGAGGGAGCGCTCGGGGCTAAGGATGGGGCGGAGGTCGCAGCCGTTCTTTACAGGATTTCGGAAGCGGTTCGAGTAGTCGCGGGCGAGGAGTTCCTCGACGCGGTCGAAGTCGGCGTTGAAATCCGAGACATAGACCGGGCCTTGGATGATGGCGTCCGCGATGGATTTCGAGATCTCGGATTTTCCGCCGCCCGAGACGGTGCAGGGTTTGTGGCAAAAGACAGCATCCGCGCGGGTGCCAACGAGCCGCCAACGGCGGTCTCCCTCGCGCCGGTGGAGGTGGATTCTATATCCGGACGGGCGGATGTAGAAATGGTTCGGCAGGAGTTTCAAGGACTGCTCTGCGCCGTTGGCATCTGACCACGAGACCCGCAGGTTTTGCAGACTCACCTTGGCCTCGGCGGGAATGTAGAAAATCTCGGTGTGGGTTTTGTCGATGCCGTATCCCTCGGGCCGGAGGTCGATGGCATCTGGGAGGATTTGGGCGGCGGCCTCGAGGGTGTGGCCGCGGTGGCGCACATGGAGAGAGCCGTCAAACTCCTCGCCGAGGTCGTAGGCGGGGAAAACCAACGCGCCGCCGGAGTGTTCCTCCTCGGCGCGGCCGAGCAGGTTCACTGCGAAACCAATCTGGGTTTTCACCTCCTTCTTGCAGTAGCCGAAATAATTGTCGGCGATGAGTGTGACGATCGTGCCGGATTGGTTGCGGGCCGTGAGCTTGAAAGCCGAGCCGTCGTTGTAGAGTTCGTCCTCGGTTTTCCAGCACATGCCATCGCGGCGCTGGCGTTCCGTGGCTTGGTCCCAAGACGGAAGGCCCGCCTCGCGTTTGGTGACGCGCGTGAGGTGCGGCGCGAGGATCACACAGCCCGTGTGGCCGCTCCAATGCTCCGCATCCAACCCGGCATCGTTTTGCGGCAAAAATGGATCGCCCGCGTTGCCGAAGATGCTTTCCACGAAGTCGAGATTGCTGACGAGATTGCCCGGCGCGAAAAACCGGATTTCCATCCGCTTCTCGGGTGTGAATCCCGGAACGGCGGGGCAGACGAGCGGGCGGAGCAGGAGGGAAACAAAGCACGCCGCCTCCTCGCTCCGGCCGGAGGTGAATGGCAGTCGCATCAAGTCGCGCGGCGGGTGGAGGGCGATCTCGAGCATCCTCGCGAAGGTCGCCACGGGGACGGTTTTTTTGTCATCGGGAATCGGCAGCCCTCCCTCGGCGATGTGAAAAACCCCCTGCGTGGTGCGGCGGTCCTTCGCGGGGTTGTGCAGGACGCCTTGTTTCACCCGGTAACTACTGACGATTTCGGATACAAACTCGTCGCCATCCGCTGGCAGCGATAGAGCGCGGGCGAGGCCGTGCCGGTCGAGGGTGAAGGTCTGCGAAGGCAGGCGGGGAGTTTTTCCCGTTTCGTGGAGATATTCGTCGAGAAACCTCTGAATGCGCCAATCAGCGGGGCATTGGTAGTCGGAGAGCAGGCGGGCTGTCTCGCGATTGTGGGCGAGCATCGACTCGGCGAGGTTGCCGAAGCCGTTGGCGTCCGAGTTGAGATCGGCGACCGGGCAACCGATCGCGGCGAGTTTCAGATTGATGTAGGTTCGAAGGCGTTGACCGACGATGGCTGGCTGCGGCTCGAGGCCGATTTTGGCGGCGATGTTTTCCATGGTTCAACTCCCTTGGT
>JBMTBF010000238.1:0-2727 GCA_049429585.1 Terrimicrobiaceae bacterium
TGTGGATATGGGCAGGTTTTACCTGCAATCCAACACAGCAAGAATCATGCCTAGCGCATTAACCATAAACGGGATGAGCCGTTTTTCAGGGTCGACTACTTCGTCGTCCGAGGGAGTAACGGGGCGGCGGGTAACTTGTTGCGGGTGATGACATAAGAAGAAACGAGTGGCGAGTGGGAGGCAGCGTGGATTATTGTGGGATTAAATTGCTGGCAGGCAATGGAAATCCCTCCTTGGCAGCAGCGAAGGAGAGGTTTTTGTCCAAAGTGATAAATGGCAGCTCGGTGATGAGTGATCCTCCAAAAAGCAGGGCGGCGGCAAGTTGGAACGCGTCCGCCGCGCGCAATGGATGGGTCATTAAAAGCCTGCGTGCGATTCGACGCAGTTCGGTGTTTGGCTGAACCTCATGGGCGGAACCCAGAATCTTAGACAAGCTCTCCTCTGCAAGCGATATGGCACGGCGGTCTAATCCTCCTTCCCTTTCCCGGCGCGCCAGTGCCGAGAGGCATTCCGTTTCCGTGCCCCACCAAACGATCATATCCCTATCGGCTTCCCTCAAATCCAAAAGCGAATCAGAGTTTTCCTCTCGCACAAGCAATGGCACGATGGCCGAGCTATCCCAAAATCTCATCGACCGCTCTGCCTTTCCAGCAAGAGCAATTTGGACAACGGGGTGCCATCTTGAACTTCGATGGGATTGATTTGATCTGCGATTTTGGAATCTGAGACAGGCCTTTTCAGGTGCCCTAACTTGGTCAAATGCTCAACCCGGCTGGACCAATTCCCTTGAACCCGCGATGGCGAGAACGGAATCAAAATCGCAACAGGCGTGCTCCGATCTGAAATCACAACCTCATTCCCAGCAACTACTTTTTCAATATACCGGCTGAGGTTGTTTTTAACTGTAGATATGTTGGCTTGAAGCATTGGTCTAAGTTAGCCTGATTTTGCGCTATTTCAATTCGAATTTTGAAATAAATGTTGGTGCCCCTACCCTCCCATGCGGGCGATAAGGTGCGGCATGGCGAGGCGGTAGAGGACGATGCCAAGAAAGGCGGCTATGGCGGCGCAGGCGGTGACGATCCAGAAGGCGGGAAGGAGGGTAAGTGGCTGTGCTGTGAGGCATTCGCGGGCGGTGGTGATGAGCGGCGAGATGGGGTTCCATGTGGCCAGCCAGCCGGCAAGGCCTTCGGTGCGGGCGGGATAGACGACGGGCGTGAGGAGCATCCAGAATTGGGCAATAATAGGAATACCGCGCCCGATGTCCCCGTATAGGCCAGCCAATGGGGTGAGCGCGAGGCCGATGGCGAAGCCGGTGAGCAGAAGTGCGCTCATGGCAAATGGAAAGAATAAAAGCGACGAATCGATAGGGACTTGCCAGAAGATCATGACGGCAATCACCAAGACCAGCCGGACAAAAAAATTGAAAATAACCATGTAAAGACCGCCCAGCAGGATGGCTTCTCGAGGGAAGTTGATTTTTGCCAACATGGACTTGGCGGAATTGAAGGAGCCAATCGGGCTCATGATCGCATCGACGAAGACCTGCCACAGGAGTGTGCCCATCATGGCAAAGGCGGGATACGGGATGCCGGTGCCGGTAATTTTCACGATGCCTTGGGAGTTGAGGAAAATAAAGGTCATCGAGGCGACCAGTGGCGGCAGAAAGGCCCAGACATAGCCGAGAAAGGTCTGGCGGTATTGCGCGCTGAGGTCGCGGATGAAGAGGCGCCAGGCGAGTTCGCGACCGGCCCAGATGTCGCGGGTGATCGTGTCAACGAGCTTGGCGGGATGACCGAGGAGAGGCTCAGGCGAGTAAACGCGGATGGGAAGGTCGTGGTTAGGCATGAGTTGGGCAAACGAGTTTCAAAATGGGGCTGATATTTCCAGCCAATCGGGGTGTTTTTCCGCGTGGCAGGCGATTTCTTCGAGGATTTCGTTGCGCGGGGTCGCAGGTTGCCAGTTCCAAAGCGTTTTGGCTTTTGAGGAATCGAGAACCATCCATGGAATATCGAAAGGTCTATTTTCCGGTTTTGCAGCGACCTCATGACGACCGAAGCGGTCGTCACACCATGCGGTGAGTTGGCGGAGGGACATGGCGGACGAAACGCCACCGGAGAGGTTGAGAATACGGTCGGTCGGGCTGAGGGGGTGCGATGCACTGACCTGCTTAAGCACGAGCGGCGCGAGGTCGGCTGGGTGAAGGCAATCGCGAACCTGATGTCCCATCCCGTCGAACCCTATGTAGCCCAGATTCCTGCGACGCAGGTGGGCATTAATCCAATAGGCGAAAATTCCTTGGTCGGGACGCCCGAATTGCCCCGCTCCGGCCATGACACCACAGCGGTTGATATAAACTGGAAATCCAAATGTCTCGCCGTATTCGAGTGCGAGGGCCTCGCTTGCAAGCTTGGTCGATCCGTAAAGCGAAACCGGAGGCATCGTGGAAAATTCCTCACTGACGCCGAGGGGCGAGAAACCGGAAACTGGAGATTGAAGACTGGAAATTTTTGGCCTGTAGGCTCGGTCATGAACTTCGACGGGAAGTGACGCAAGTGGCGCGATCGAATAAACACGGCTGGTGCTCAATAAAACGAATGCCGCTTTGTGGGTTTTGCAAAATTCCAGAAGGTTGATCGTGCCGCCGAGGTTGTGCTCGATCAATTGGCGGGAACTTGTCTTGCCATCCACTCCCGCCAGCACGCTGGGATTCGCGGCGGCATCGAT
>JBMTBF010000239.1:0-2717 GCA_049429585.1 Terrimicrobiaceae bacterium
ATGGCAGCGCCTACGGGATTCGAACCCGTGCACCAGCCTTGAGAGGGCTGTGTCCTAACCCCTAGACGAAGGCGCCGTGAGGTGTGAGAAGCTAAAGGCGGGACTAGGTTTTGCAAGATAAAGTCTACGGCTTGCCGAGCGTGGCGATGGCGCTTGCGCGGCGCGGGGTTCCTTTCTTTACTTGCCGCCCTATGTCATCGACGGATTCCGTTCACTCGCGCAAAAACCCTTTTCGGGCGGCACTGGCAGTGAACCGCAAACTCACAGGCGAAGGCTCCCAAAAAGAGACGCGCCACTTTGAACTTTCGCTCGCCGGTTCAGGACTGCACTACGAAGTTGGCGATTCGCTGGGAGTGTTTCCCTCGAACAATCCCGAGTTGGTCGAGCTCGTGCTCCGCGAGTTGGGTTTCACCGGCGACGAAGTGGTGCCGAGCGCGGATGCCGTGGAGATGCCGATCCGCGAGGCGTTGACGAAAAGCTACATTCTCACCGAGCCCTCGAAGCAACTCCTGCAAGCCGTGGCGACCTTGGATCCTGCCGCTGCTTATTTGAATGAATTCCTGCTCCCCGAGGAAAAAGCCGCTCTCGAGAATTTCCTGTGGGGTCTGGATGTGCTGGATGTGCTTCAGCAATTTCCCGCCGCGAAATTCACGCCCGCCGAATTTGTCAAAGTCCTCCGCAAACTCCAACCGCGCCTTTATTCCATCGCCTCCTCGCAGAAAGCCGTCGGCGAATCGGTGCATCTCACGATCGCCATCGTGCGCTACTCGGTGGACAACAGCCCCCGTCAGCGCGAGGGGGTCTGCTCGACTTATCTGACCGAACGCACGAACGGATCGGCGCCGGTATTTGTCCACACGGCGAAACATTTTCGGATGCCGGAAAATCCCGACACGCCGATGATCATGGTCGGACCTGGAACGGGCATCGCGCCCTTCCGGGCTTTCCTGCAAGAGCGCCAGACGACTGGGGCCAAGGGAAAGAATTGGCTCTTCTTCGGGGACCAGCGCGCGGCGACGGATTTTCTCTACCGCGAGGAATTGGAGGCGGCGCTGACCGATGGTTCGCTTCACAAACTCGACACGGCATTTTCCCGCGACCAAGACCACAAAATCTATGTCCAGCACCGGATGCAGGAGAACGGCGCCGAGCTTTTCGATTGGCTTGAGAACGGCGCGTATTTCTATGTCTGCGGCGACGCAAAGCGGATGGCGAAGGATGTCGATGCCGCCCTCCACGCGATTGTCGAAAAACACGGCGGCAAAACCGAGGAGCAGGCCAAGGAATATGTCGAGGCTCTGAAAAAAGAGAAACGCTACCGCAAGGATGTCTACTGAAACCGGACCGAACACTTTGAACACCACACCACGCCACATCCACTTCCTCGGCATTTGCGGCACTGCCATGGGCTCTGTTGCTGCGGCCATGCAGGACAAGGGCTTTCTAGTCACCGGCCAGGACCAGAATGTCTATCCGCCGATGTCCACCTTCCTCGAGTCAAAGGGCGTCAAAATCACGCCCGGCTTCGATCCCGCCGACATCCCGACTGCCGACTTGATCGTGATCGGCAACGCGATGTCGCGCGGCAATCCCGCTGTGGAAGCCGTCCTAAACCGCAAACTTCTCTATCTCTCCCTGCCGGAAACGCTGAAACATTTCGTTCTGCGCGGTCGCCACAATCTCGTCGTTACTGGCACTCACGGAAAAACAACCACCACCTCGATCCTCGCATGGATTTTTGAATCGGCGGGGCTCGAACCGGGTTACCTGATCGGAGGAATTCCGTCGAACCTCGGCCAAGGCGCCAACATCCGCGACTCGAAGCATTTCATTCTCGAGGGCGACGAATACGACACGGCGTTTTTCGACAAGCGTTCAAAATTCGTCCACTACCTTCCCGAACTCGTGATCGTGAACAATATCGAGTTCGACCACGCCGACATCTACCGCGACCTGGATGAGATCAAGACGAGCTTCCGCCGCCTGCTCAACATCGTCCCCTCCGAAGGCATGGTGCTGATCAATGGCGACGACCCGAACTGCCTCGATGTCGCCAAAAACTGCCCCGCCCCGATTGTCGAGGTCGGATTTTCGGAGAACTGCGCGAATCAGATTCGAAACGCCACCCACAGTCCGTCGGGGTCCAGCTTCGAGTTATTTAACGAGACATTCACGATCCCGCTCTCCGGAGACTTCAACATTCGCAATGCCGCTATGGCCGCTTCGGCAGCCCACTACTACGGCGTTCCTGTGGAAAAAATCCGCGCCGCACTGGCAAGTTTCCAAGGCATCCGCCGCCGCCAGGAAGTTCGCGGCACAGTCAAGGGCATCACGATCATCGACGACTTCGGCCACCACCCGACTGCCATCCGAGAAACTCTCGCAGGGCTTCGCAAAAAATTCGGCCCCGTGCGTCTGTGGGCACTCTTCGAGCCGAGATCGAACACCACCCGCCGCGCCGTCTTCCAGGATGATCTGCCGAAAGCCTTCGCCGAAGCCGATGGCGTTTTCATCGCTCAAGTCGCCCGTCTCGACCAGTTGCCCGAGAACGAGCGCCTCAAGCCGGATCAAGTCGTCGCTGACATCGCAGCCAGCGGCAAACCGGCTTTCTACGAACCCACCGCCGACTCGATCATTGAGCGCCTCAAGCCTCTGGCAAAATCAGGCGATGTCGTGATCGTTTTCAGCAACGGCGGCTTCGACGGCATCCACCAAAA
>JBMTBF010000240.1:0-2711 GCA_049429585.1 Terrimicrobiaceae bacterium
CCGTGCCCGAGCCCGAAACCTGGGCCACCGGCCTCCTGCTCCTCCTCGGCGGGGCTGTGTGGATCTTCAGAAAAAACAGAGGCGCTAAAACCCGGATATAGCCCTCCTTCAGCGCCCCCCCAACCTGTTCAAGACAGCCTTTGCAAATCGCCTGCTGCCCACTAGCCTATGCGCCATGAAATATGCGTTTCTCGGCGCGGGCCGCATGGCCTCGGCCATCATCCAGGGAATGCTTCGCGCGAAGGTTTGCGAACCCTCGGAAATCGTCGCTGCGTGTCCCGAACCGGAATTGCTCCAAAGCCTGCGGGATGCCACTTCGATCCAAGTTGTTTCCGAAAATGCCGCCGCCGCTGCCAAGGCCGAGGTTTTGGTTTTGTGCGTGAAGCCTCAGGATGCCGCAAAGGCCCTGAAACAAACCGGCGAGGCGGTGAAAAACAAACTCCTCATCTCCATCGCCGCGGGGCTTTCCTTGGAATCCCTCCAAAACCACGCACCCGGCGCGCGGATCGTTCGCGCTATGCCGAACACCGCCGCGATCGTGGGCCGATCCGCCACGGCTTACGCCTTCTCGCCCGATACCACCGCACAAGATCGGGAATTGGCCGAATTGGTTTTTTCCAGCATCGGTGAGGTTTACCCGGTTCAGGAAAAACTCCTCGATGCTGTCACCGGCCTCAGCGGCAGCGGTCCCGCCTATGTGTTTTTAATGATCGAGGCGCTCTCCGACGGTGGCGTCGCCTGCGGCCTGCCGCGCAAACTTTCGCAGGACCTCGCGATCCAAACCGTCCTTGGCGCCGCCGAACTCGCGAAGGAAACCTCCGAGCATCCCGCCGTGCTTCGCGAAATGGTCACCAGCCCCGGCGGCACCACCGCTGCCGCGCTCGCCGAACTCGAAAGCCGCGGAGCGCGAGCCGCCTTCCTCGAAGCCGTACGCGCCGCCGAACGCCGCTCGCGCGAGCTTGCGGGAAAATGAGTGTAATTTCTGTAGGAATTCTGGCGGCGTGGATTCTATTCGCCTCTCCCCTCCCCGCGCAGGAAGCCTCGCCGAAATTCACCCCCCGCGTCCTCGCCGAAGCTGTTGCCGAGGGTAACCGCGCCTTCACTGCAAAGGACTACCCCACCGCACGCCGGGCTTATGAGCGCGTGCTTTCCCTCGATCCCCAAAACCCCTTGGGACTTGTAAATCTCGGATTGGTCGAGTTCTCCTCAGGCGATAGCGCCAAGGCCGAGAAACTCCTTAAACAAGCCGTCGCCCTCCGCATGGACACGGCCCCGGCCTGGCTGACTCTGGGCATGATTTACATGGACCAAAACCGCTTTCGCGAGGCACTCGCCGCCCTCTCGCAAGCCACGCTCCACGACCCGCAAAACCCCCGCGCCCGCAATTTTCTCGGAGTCGTCATCGGCCGCGAAGGCTGGATCGATGGCGCCCAGCAGGAACTCCGCCGCGCCGTGGAACTCGACCCGGCCTATGCCGACGCCCACTACAATCTGGCCGCGTTTTACCTTCAGGAAAAACCGCCCGCCATTGAACTCGCAAAGCGGCATTATTTCAAAGCCCTCGAACTCGGAGTTGAAAAAGACCCCTCAATGGAAAAATTGTTCAATTCCGCGTCCAACAAACCCTGACTTCCACTCATGAGACTCCCTGCGCTCCTCGCCGTCCTCGCTCTTCAGTTCCTGGCCACCAGCATCCGCGCCGAAATTTCCGTCTCCGCAAAATCCGCCATTCTGCTCGACGCCAACTCCGGCAAGGTCCTCTACAAAAAGAACGATACCGCCCAGCGCGCCGTGGCCAGCACCCAAAAGCTCCTCACCGCCCTGATTGTCGCAGAAACGGGCAACCTCGATAAAAAAGTCACCATCGAGCTGGTCGATACCCAGTGCGAACCCTTCAAGCTCTACATCAAACCCGGCCAAACCTACACCCGCCGCGAACTCCTCCACGCCCTGCTCATCCGCAGCAGCAACGATGTCGCCCGCGCCCTCGCCCGCGACAACGCCGGCAGCATCGAGGCTTTTGCCAAAAAGATGACCCAGCGTGTCCAGGAACTCGGCGGCACCTCCTCGAACTTCGTCAATCCCAACGGGCTCCCCGCCTCCGGCCAGTATTCGACCGCGAGGGACATGGCCCGCGTCGCCCGCATGGCCTACCGCAACCCGACACTCCGCCAGATCATGAACACCAAGAACTACAACTTCCGCTTCTCCACAGGCAAAGTCGCCCCCCTCCGCAATACGAACCGACTCCTGCGCACCTATTCGTTCTGCAACGGCATGAAAACCGGCTACACCGACGCCGCCGGACACTGCCTGATTTCAAGCGGTTCCCACAATGGCCGCGATTGCATCGCCGTCGTTCTTGGATCGAGCAAGGCAGTCATCGCCCAGGAATCCGCCAAGCTGCTCGCCCACGGCCTCCAAATGAGCCAATCTCAGGTCAACAGCACCCGCCTGGCCTCGGAGTAAAACCTTGTCGCGCTCCTACACACTCCACGCTCCGGCCCGCCCGGTGTCGGGCATCGATTTCGAGAAGGAACTCAATCCCGAGCAATTCGCCGCCGTTTCCTCCCCGCCCGGAGCCTCGCTCGTGATCGCGGGTGCTGGCAGCGGAAAAACACGCACGCTCACCTACCGCGTCGCCTGGCTTTTGGAGCAAGGCATCCCCGCCGGTTCGATCCTCCTGCTCACCTTCACCAACAAAGCCGCCC
>JBMTBF010000241.1:0-2706 GCA_049429585.1 Terrimicrobiaceae bacterium
CGAGCGCCTTTTTCAGGGACTCGTAGCCCCCGTGGGCGAGGTAGGTCTCGATGTCCGGAGAGTAGCCGGGTTTGGAAATATTGCCGAAGATGATGCGGCGTTCCTTCGGGTGCGGAGTGGGCAGGAGCGAGACCATGTTATTTGTAGGAGTCCACGATCGAGGAAACCTCGGAGGGTTTGATGTTTTCCACGAGGTCGTCGTTGATGAGGGCAACGGGCGCGGAGCCACAGCTGGCGAGGCACTCGACGAATTCGACACTGAATTTTCCATCAGCCGTCGTCGGAGGCGCGTGGCCGAAACCATGGTGCTCGCAATCCGGGTCGAGGCCCACGGCTTGGCAGAATTTTTCCTTCACCTCGTAGCTTCCGGCCAGGGCGCAGGCGAGGGTGCGGCAGACGCGGATGATGGTTTTTCCGGCCTGCTCGCGGCGGAACCAAGGATAGAAAGTGACCAGTTCGATGATGTTGATCGGGTTCAAATCCAGTTTGGCTGCGATCCACTCGATGCCGGATTCGTCGATAAAGCCGAAGTGGTTTTGCCAGAGATGAAGGAGTGGCAGGGACGCACTGCGTTTGGAGACGGGATAGTGGGAAACGAGTTCATCGGCCTCGGCGACGAACTCGGCTGAAAGGGAGTCCGCCTGGCGCGTCAAGGATTCGGTCATGGCGCGCATTTATCTTCGGTCGGTGGGTGGGCTTCAAGCAAAAGGATTGGTTGGCTGCGGTGCGGGATGTAGTTTTTCCGGCCATTGTGAAAACCGTCATCCACTGGTTCCGCCGCGACCTCCGTATCACTGACAACACCGCCCTCAACGCCGCTGCGAAATCCTCGGAGTCGGTCGTGCCGGTATACATCGCGAGTAATTGGAAGAAACAGCACCGCTGGACGGGATCAAATCGGCAGTCGTTCCTCTGCGGATCGCTTGCCGCGCTGGATGGGAACCTCCGTTCGGTCGGATCGCGCCTCGTCATTCGGCAGGGTGGTGCGGTGGAGGAATTGGAAAAACTCGTCGCCGAAACCAAGGCGAGCGCGATCTTTTACAACCGTGACCCTGATCCCTTCGGACAGGCGGTCGAGGAGCAGTTAGCGAAAACAGCGGCGCGGTTGGGCATCGAGATCCATGCGTTCAAGGATGTCGGCATTCACGAGCGAAGGGAGGTTTTGACCGGCGCGGGGGAGACTTTCCGGGTTTTCACTCCCTACTCGAAGGCGTGGGACAAACTTCCTAAGCCTCCCGTTGGCGGTCGAATCCAACAACTCTCCACACCGAATGTTTCGTCGCTGGCGCTTCCGTCTTTGGCATCGTGGGAACTTCCGCCCGCTGCTGCAGGCGTGATGGAGCCCGGCGAAAAAGCCGCACGCGAGCGGATGCGCGAGTTTTTGGACAAGGGCCTCGCCCGCTACGGCATGAATCGCGACATCCCTTCGGGACGCCACACTTCTCGTCTCTCGCAGGATTTGCGCTTTGGTTTGATCTCCATCCGGGAACTCCACCAAGCCTGTCTCAAAAAAGCCGACTCGCTCGATGCGGCCGGTCGAGGAAGTGCTATGAAATACATCGCCGAACTCATCTGGCGGGAATTTTACATGCAGATTCTCTGGAACTACCCCGAGGTACTGGAGCAGGAGTTCAACCCCAAGTATCGCGGCATGAAATGGCCAGGGACGATGGCCAATTTCGAGAAATGGAAAAATGGAGAGACCGGCTTCCCGATTGTCGATGCCGCCATGCGCGAACTCCGCGAGACGGGTTTCATGCACAATCGCACGCGCATGATCGCCGCGATGTTTTTGACGAAGGACCTCCACCTCGACTGGCGACTTGGAGAGCAATACTTCATGCAGGCCCTTGTGGACGGCGAGATCGCCAGCAACAACGGCGGTTGGCAATGGAGCGCCGGCACCGGGGCCGATGCCGCGCCGTATTTCCGAATCCAGAATCCCTGGAGCCAGACAAAGCGCTTCGACCCGGAGGCCACCTATATTAAAAAATGGGTGCCCGAACTGCGCGATGTGCCGGCGGAGAAGTTGATGGATGCTCCGCCTCCGGGTGTGCGGTTGGTAAAAAACTACCCGCTGCCGGTTGTGGATCACGCCGCGGCGAGGGACATCACGCTGGATTTGTTCAAAGCCGCCTTATCCTAAGCTGTGGATCACGAGTCGTTGCCCATTTACGAACTCGACGAGGAAATCGTCAGCGCCCTTGGCCGAGGAAACCGCCTTGTCCTGGAAGCCCCCACAGGCTCCGGCAAATCGACGCAGGTTCCCCAAATCCTCCTCGATGGCGGCGTGCTGGGAAACGGCCGTTGCGTCATCCTCCAGCCCAGACGCCTGGCCGCAAGGATGCTGGCGGCACGGGTTGCCAGCGAGCGGGGCGTGAAACTCGGAGACGAGGTCGGCTACCAAATCCGCCTCGACAATGTTTCGTCCCGCGACACGAGGCTCCTTTTTGTCACCGAGGGGATTCTGCTCCGACAAATGCTCGCCGACCCCGAACTTCGCGGCGTCTCGGCGATAGTTTTCGACGAGTTCCACGAACGGCATCTCCATGGCGACATCAGCCTCGCGCGGGCTCTGGATTTGCAGGAAACAACCCGGCCCGATCTGAAGATTATCGTGATGTCCGCGACCCTAGACGGCGCGGAGTTGGCGGGATACCTCGGCAACGCCTCGTTTTTGAAATCCGAGGGACGCGTCCACCCCGT